>JBKJOD010000053.1:0-13740 GCA_046593245.1 Phycisphaerales bacterium | reverse complement strand
AGATCGTCGGGACGGGCGAGATCGATGGGGATGAGATTCACACACCGGGGAGTTATGTGGATCGCATCGTGCGGACGGTGCCGGTGAAGCGGATTGAGCAGAGGACGGTCAGCAAGTGAGCAATCGGTGAGCCGGGGCGTGTCCGCCCCGAGCAACTCGCGCTGACAACTTTCGTTCAAGCGATGTCGGAGCACTCATGCCTCGCACCGTCTGGCACATCACCTTCGGCACGTACGGCAAGCGGATGCACGGCGACGAGAAACCGACGGTGGATCGGACGAACAACAGATTCGGGACGCCGTATCTCGCGCCGGACTTCGAGCGCGAGCGGATCGAGCGGGGCATGATGGGCGCACCAGAGATTCAGTTTTCCTTTGAGCAACGGTTATTTCTTGAGCAACAGATTCCCGTGATTTGCGGGCGCGGTGGGTGGCGGTACATTCTGTGTGCAGCAGAAGTCGATCATATTCACACGCTGCTGGGTATTGATCGTGCGATTCATGGGAAGCAGGCGCGGGCTTGGCTGAAGCGATGGATCACTGAGCAACTGGACACACGATGGAGAGCGGTGAAGCGGACGGATGGGATGTCATGGTTCTGCGAGGGGGGATCGACATTGGCGGTGCGTGATGCGGAGTATTTTCGGAATGCGTATCGGTATATCAAGGCGCAGCGGGCGACGGCTGCGGTGCGCGACGGGGAGTTGGGGATTTTGAATATGCGCGGCGACGACTCGGGGCGAATACGCCCCGGCTCACCTTCGGAGTGCCCATGAAGATACGTACGCTCATCGCAGTCGCTCTCTTTCTCGCAGGCCTCGCGATCGTTCTCTACGGCATCGGCTTTGCGCTCAAGGAGTTCGTAGGGATGTATTCCAGCGCGATCGAGTCGCCGCTGGATTCGCCGGTGGGTGGGGAGAAGGGGGTGTCGGATCGGATGATTCGGTATGTGATCATCGGGGCGATTGGGATTCCGCCGCTGATGGTGGGGTCGGCGATGATGGGAATGGGGTTTATCGCGAAGGTGATCAAGATGGTGCAGGGGACGCAGAAGAAGTGAGGCGTGGGAGAAAGAACAAGGCCCGGCTTTGGGGGCCGGGCCTTGCAGAACTGCACGTGAGGTGTTCAAGACCGGGGGCTTACGCCGCTCGGCTCTGAATCAGCCGGTGATGGCGGTGACTTTGAGCTTGGTGTAGCGCTGGCGGTGGCCGACGCGGCTGCGGGAGCCCTTCTTGGCCTGGAAGTACTGCACGAAGAGCTTCTCGCCGAGGACGACGGCCTCGACGACTTCGGCGGTGACGGAGGCGCCCGCGACGTACGGCTTGCCGAACTTGGCGGAGCCGCCGGCGGTGCCGACGAGCAGGACCTGATCAAACTTGATGGACTTGCCGACCTTGACGGCTCCGGCATCGATGAGGTCCGCGAGGAACTCTTCGCCTTGGGCGACCTTGCGCTGGCCGCCGCCTTCGTTGATGATGGCGTACATGGGTGCCATCCTTTCTGAAATACGTCCACGCTCGACGGGGGGGCGAAAGTCGCCCGGCTTGTGTGCCCGGCACGCCGTGGGGAGGAGAGGGTAGGGAAGGAATTGGGAGGGGGGAAGTCGGAAGTGAGAAATGCCGGGGAGAGTCCTGAAGGAAGCCGTACAAGCCCATGAATACGCCGCGGGGAAGCTGTCAGGGCGTGGGTGCGGCGTTGCTGCGGTGCCAGAGGGTCAGGCGAATCTGGTCGTAGCCGACCGTGCCGCCGAGATCGTCGAAGATGGGCTTGAGGCGTTCGGCTTTGAGACGGCCGACGGATTCGAGGATTCGGGCGTAGTCGGTTGCGCTGACCCAGGCGGAGATGTCCTTGGGTTGTTTGAGCTCGACGAACTCGGAGAGGTAGTCGGTGGTGGTGGAACGGGCGCGGCCAATCTGGGCGGCGACATCATCAACGCCCATGCCTCGGGCGAACATGTCGAAGGCGCGCTTCTTGGAATCCGTCGCGGAAGCAGGCAGTTCACCGGCGCGCTCGGAGAGCGTGGGGCGGGGGCGCGTGCCGGTGCCGACATCGAGGGGAATGCCCGCGGCGGCGCAGTGCTGGGCGATCGCGTTGATGAACTGCTCGCCGAACTGTTCGAGCTTGGAGCGACCGACGCCGCGAATGCTGGCGAAAGTGGCGAGCGAGCCGGGGCGGACGCGGGCCATTTCTTCGAGTGGGGCATCGCTGAAGACGACGTATGGAGGAACGCCGAGTTTCTCGGCGAGTGCGCGGCGGAGCTGGCGGAGATGCTCGAAGAGGGCTTTGTCCTGTTCGCTGAGCGGAGTGGTGGTGGCTCCGGAGTAATCGAGCTTGCCGCGTTTGCGTTCGGTGCCGGCTACCTGCTCGGCGGCCTTGGCGCGGAAGAGCGTGACCTCGCGCTCGCCCTTGAGAAGTGCGGCGGATTGGGCGGTGAGTTGAATGGTTGGATAGTCGCCCGAAGCGCGGCCCAGCATGCCGAGATCGACGAGCTGGTTGATGTGGTTGACAATGGTGTCCTTGGGCAGCTCCTTCAGCAGGCCGAAGGTGGTGAGGAGGTGGTGCTGGCGCTCGATGACTTTGGCGAGGCCAGCACCGCGAAGCACGTCGGCGATGTAGACGGCCCCGAAGGAATCCTCTCTCATGCCGCGGAGGCGGGCGACGCAGGAGAGAATCTTGCGGGCGATGGTGGTGGAGTCGGGCTCGTGCTCGAGCTCACCGAGGCAGACGTCGCAGGCGTTGCAGCCGGGAGCGCCGACGGGGGGCACGTAGTCCTGCCCGAAGTATTCGCTGAGCGAGCGGTGGCGGCAGCGCGTGCTGGAGGCCAGCCGTTGCATCTGGTTGACGAGTTCTTTGTTGGCCTGAATCACCTCGTAGGGAACGTGGACCTCGCTCTCGCCCGCGCTGCGGTCGATGAGGTTGTTCCACTTCATCGCATCCGCGCCGGAGTAGAGCAGGACGCATTCGGCGGGCAGGCCATCGCGACCCGCGCGGCCGGTTTCCTGCTGATACGCCTCGACGGACTTGGGGCTGGAGGCGTGGATGACGCAGCGGACATCGCCGCGATCAATGCCCATGCCGAAGGCGACGGTGGCGACGACGATGTTGAGCCGCTCGGAGGAGAAGGCCTCCTGCACGCGATGGCGCGAGCGGTGGTCCATGCCGGCGTGATAGGCCTCGGCTTTCAGGCCGCGCGAGGTGAGTTCGGAGGCGACCTCCTCGGTCTGCTTTCGGCTCATGCAGTAGACGATGGCGGCCTCGCCGGATTCGTTGGTGGTGCCCTGGTGGCGGCGCAAGACGTCTTCGATTTGGTCTACGCCGCTGCCGGAGCGCGGGATGACGCGATAGGTGAGGTTGGGACGATCGAAGGTGCCGACGAGCTCGGCGGGATCGCGCATGTGCAGCTGCGCGATGATGTCCTCGCGCACACGCGGCGTGGCGGTGGCGGTGAAGGCCTGCACGGGGACGCCGGGGAGGGCTTCGCGGAGTTCGGCGATGCGGCGGTATTCGGGGCGGAAGTCGTGGCCCCACTGGCTGATGCAGTGGGCCTCGTCGATGGCGATGCTGGCGACGCCGCGGGCGGGATTTTTCTGGCCGAGGCGGACGAGCCAGGCGAGGAAGCCGTCGCCGAGAAGACGCTCGGGGGCGACCAGGAGGAGCTTGGTGGTGCCGCTTTCGACTTCGCGGCGGACATCGGCGGAGTCTTCGTACGAGACGCCCGAGTGCAGCGCGGCGGCGGGATATCCGGCGAGCTTGAGGCCATCCACCTGATCCTTCATCAGCGCGATGAGGGGCGAGACGACGATGCAGAGCGAGGGTTGGCCGGGCTCGCGGAGGAGCGGGGGGAGCTGGTAGCAGAGGGATTTTCCGCCGCCGGTGGGAAGGACGACGAGGGCATCGCGGTTGGCGAGCGCGGCTTTCACGGCGTCGAACTGCATGGGGCGCAGTTCGGTGAAGCCCCAGAGCGCGGTGAGCGTGCTGCTGATGCGGGCGCGGAGCGCGGCATCGCGAGTGGCTGCGGGGGTTGTGGCAGAAGCGGGCACGGAGAGGACGATACCAAACAGATGCCGATTTTTCAAGCGGATTCCGCAGATGGTTGTCGGATAGGCGGGCCTTGCCAATGAAAACGCCCGCGGCGTGTGCGCAGGCGTGTGGTTTAGCGTGTGTGTGAAGCGTCAGTCTCCACCGCCGCCGCAGCCGCCACCGCCGCATCCTCCGCCTCCGCCATCGCCACCACCGCCGCATCCGCTGCCTCCGCCATCACTGCCTCCGCCGTCGCTGCCACCTCCATCGCCACTGTGGCCGCCGCCATCATGGCCGCCGGTGCTGTCGTGGGAGCCGTGTCCGTGTCCGCCGTGATGGCCGCCATGGTGCTGGCCGCCGGAATCACCGGAACTTCCGGAGTCGCTTCCGAAGAACCAGCCGCCTCCGCCGCAGCCGCTGGAGGATGTGCAGCCCCCACCGCGGGCGTGGCGTGCGGCACGGAGGATCAGCGACATCACCGCCAGGAAGGCGATGATCCCGATGAAGATCAGGATCGCCGTCGGCCCGTTGCCACCGGCCATCCGCGTGCATCCCGCGGCCATGCCGCTGAGCAGCACACCGCCGCCGATCATCGCGGCCTGATGGATGCGTTGCTTGGGGATCATGTACATCGCGGAGACATCCACGCGCCGGAACCGCTTGGAGTGATCGAAGCGGCGCTCGGATGAGGGCCAGATGTCTTCCGGGGGCTTCTCGCCGAAGACTCGCTGATACGCCTGCTTGGTCTTGGCGTACATGTCGTCGTGCTTGGCGTCTTCGGATTTTCCGCCGCGTGAGGGGTCGTGGTGGATCGGCATGCCGAGGACGTGCTTGCAGAGCCGGTCCCAGTACGAGCGGGTGAAGGTCATGTGCATGTGCCAGCACTGGTCCACCTCGTCGCTGGGGCAGACGGGGTGGCCGCCGAAGAGGGCGAGGTAGAGGAATCGCTTGTACTCCTCGACCACCCGCGTCGCGTACGCGATGCTCCAGCCGTTCTCGCGTGCCAGCCGCTTCTCAAATGCGAAGGCGGGGGGCCTGCCATCGACGGGCTCATCGATCCGGTACTGCTGAAGCTTGCTCCACACGGTGCTCTGAAGGTCGTTCATCGGAGGCCTCCTGTGCTGTGGGTTGCTTGCGAATCCGGTTCACTTGTCACGCTCTGACACTGGTAGTCTCCTTTACAATCGGGTCGAACGCAAGGGGCTCAACCACTGTTGGTTGAGTCTTTGCGGGGGGTTTGGTACTACAGGTTGGGTCGGGGCCCGTACTGTGTGCAAAGGCGAGCGGTCGGAGGGCGGGGGCGGCGATGAACCCGACATGGGTGCGCGAAAACCGGTGGCGGCACGGGGGGAAGGGGCAACAGTTCATTCGATGACACCCGCAGCCATGACAACTCTGGAGCCGCCGACAACGCTGAGCAGCACGCCCGCGCGGCTGTATCGCGCGTTGATTGAGAAGGATGCGGCATTCGATGGGCGCGCGGTGGTGGGCGTGAAGACGACGGGGATCTTCTGCCGCTTCACCTGCACGGCCCGCAAGCCGAAGCGCGAGAATGTGGAGTTTTTCGGCACGCCGAAGGAGGCGATGTTCGCGGGGTATCGCTCGTGCAAGGTGTGCCGGCCGCTGGAGGATGTGGGAGCGGTGAAGGCGGCCCCCGAGTGGTTGGTGAGGTTGAAGCGCGACGCGGATGATGCGCCCGCGGCGCGGCTGCGCGATGGGGATCTCCGCGCTCGCGGGTTGGACCCCTCCACCGTGCGGCGGCTCTTTCAGCAGCACTACGGCAGCACGTTCCAGCAGTACGCCCGGGCGCGGCGGATGGGCATGGCGCTGGCGGCGGTTCGGAGCGGACGCAAGATGGGAGAGGCGAAGATGCAGTCAGGGTTGCAGTCGGACTCGGCGTTTCGCGCGGCCTTTCATCGACTGTTCGGAACCCCTCCGGTCGGCGGGCGCGGCGAGGAGTTGCACGTCCTGTCTGCGCGGTGGCTGGAGACGCCGATCGGGCCGCTGCTGGTGCTGGTGGATGATGATGGATTGCGCGCGATGGACTTTGTGGACCGCCGCGGACTGGAGCGGCAGATCGAGCGGCTGCGGAAACGGTTCGGGCACATCGTGGTGCGGGACCACAAGCATCTCGACGCGGTCCAGCGCGAAATGGGCAAGTACTTCGCGGGCAGCAGCTGGCTCGGGCAGAACGGCACGCCGTTTCCCGTGCCCCTTGCGGCGAGCGGGACGCCGTTCCAGGAAGAAGTCTGGGCGGAACTCCGGCGCATCCCGCTGGGAGAAACGCGGAGCTACGCGCAGCAGGCGACCGCGATCGGCAAGCGCGCGGCCGTGCGTGCCGTGGCCCGGGCCAACGGCGAGAACTTTTTGGCCATCGTCGTCCCATGCCACCGCGTGATCGGCGCGGACGGGTCGCTCACCGGCTACGGCGGGGGGCTGTGGCGCAAGCAGTGGCTGCTGGAGCATGAGCGGAAGATGTCGGGGAAGACGCTGGTGTAGCGCCGAGTTGCACGCCGCCGCGCGATCTGCGAAGATGCTCCGGGGACTTGGAGCACACGCGGCATGAGCGAAGCGGCGATGACATGTAGCAAGTGCGGCGCGGATGTGAGCAGCGCGAAGCGGATGAAGGACTCCAAGGGGCGATACTTCTGCGAGCCGTGCGCGGCCGCGCTTCGGGAGCGGGCGGCCGCGAAGCTGGGTCAGCCGTTGCAGTCGCTGGGTTTTCCCCCCGGGCAGCCGGTGGGCATGAACGCGCCCGAATCCAAACCTGTGCCGCCGCCGCCAGCGGTGCTGGAGGATGGCACCATCGCGCTGGCCGATGATCCGTCGCCGTCCGCGGCCGCGCCGCGCATGCCCCGTGCGGGAGCACTCGAGCTCTGCCCGGATTGCAGCACGCCACTGGGCTCGGGGCCGATCTGCGCCAGCTGCGGATACAACCGTACCACGGGCCTCTCGATTGGTGCGCACGGCGCGGGCACGCCCCCGCCCGCGGGAACGACCGCGCTCCCGCCAAGCCGGAAGCCCAAGCGCACGGGCCGGACCTGCATCCAGTGCGGCTACGACCTGAGCGGGTTGAAAACGCCCACCTGCCCGGAGTGCGGCACGCTGAACTCCAAGTACGCGCGGGCTAAGCAAGAGGAGAAGCAGACCCTCAAGGCGATGTACATCAAGCCGCTGATCATGGCGGGGATCGGGCTGGTGGTCGCGTGCGCCGTGTTCGGTCTGCGCGGCTTGCCGGTGCCGTTCTATCTGATGTATTACGCGGCCGCTGTGCCGGTGGGTTTCCTCGCGTACGTCGCGCTGAGCATCGCCTTCATCGGCTTTGACGAACCGCTGGGGGTGACGTTCGTACGCATCGCAGCGGTGCTGGCGGTGGCGGATGCGTGCACCAACCTGATCGACGCGATCCCGTACATCGGGTGGTACGCGTGGCCGCTGGAGGGCTTCATCTACACCGGGCTGCTGATGTCGGTGATGGAGCTGGACTTCGAGGATGCCCGGATCGTCGCGCTGGTGACGTTCATGCTGCACATCGGGCTGTTTCTGGCGGGGTGGTATGTGTGGGTCACGTACTTGTAAGACACAGAGCACATGGCACATTCGGAACAAGGCGAGTTGCCTTAATGTGCTCTGTGGCCATGTGCGATGTGCTATGTGGCCCCCGCCCTGTGCTATGTGGCCTTCTCCACCATCACCTTCATGTAGTCGTAGAACTCATCGTGCATGAACTTCATGCTCGGCGAGGCCCACATGGCGCGGAAGGATTGCTCGGCCACGATGTCCCGCATCCGCGTCTCCCACGAGCGGAAGTAGTCCTCGGGAATCTGCCCGTGCTTGAAGCCGAACCAGACGATCTCGAAGACCGAGAGCTGCATGAGGTTGAAGAAGTACTCGCGGATGGCCCGTTGCCGCTCCACTTCCGTCGGCAGATGGTCCGCGAAGCGCACGTCCCCGGTGTACACATTCGCCAGCGAGGGATCGCTCACCCGCATCTCCCGCAGGTGCATCTGCATCTCCACGAGCTTGGAGAAGTTGGCGAAGTGCTGGGCCTGCCGCTGCTTGCGGAACTGCAGCGCGGTGTAGATCAACCCGCCCGCGATGGCGGAGGAGGAGAGGGCCTGGAAGAGCAGTTGCAGCTCGGGAGTGGTCATGGGGCGAGGATACGCGGGCGCGATGCGGTCTCGCTTGGGGTGGCACGGGCAGCTTGCCTGCCCGTGATGCGCGATGGGCCTGTGCTGTCTCGCCGGAGAACCGATCTCTCGCAGAGGCGCAGAGTTCGCAGAGGAAGGCGAAGATTGAAACACGGTGACCACGGTGACCACGGGGGACACGGAGGGGATCACGGAGGAAAGCGGGGACGATTAGGATTAGGAGCAGGATTAGGATTAGGACTGGAATCGGACCCCTGCCTTGTCCTAATCCTGCTCCTAATCGTAATCCTAATCGTCTTTGCCCCTGCTCTTCCCTCCTTGTCTTTCTCCGTGTGCCCCGCGTGCTCAGTGTTTCAATCTTCTTCCGTACACTGAGCCCATGCGGCCGCACCCGAGGATCAGGAAGGCGGTGAAGTGGGGCGGGGCGGTGGTGTGCGCGCTTCTGGTGGTCATATGGATCGGCAGCGGGTGGTACTTCCTGCGTTCAGGACTCGTCGGGCGATTCGGCGGCGAAGTCAACGCTGGGGCGTTTTGGGTGTATGAGTCCGAGTTGGAAGATCTTCCGTTCCTTGGATGGCGAGGGCCGAGCCGCCGGGTGGACGCAACCGGAACCGCGTTCGCATATCACCTGGCGTGGAAGTTCGAGTCCGAGCAGCATGTTCGTACGGTGTCTCGGGCCGTTGGTCCCCACCGCCAGTTTCTGATTTTGGCGACAACTCGCATCCCTTTGTGGGCTCCCTTTCTCCTCGCCGCGTTCGTGACCACCATCGTTTGGCGCCTCGACACCCTCGCCCGCCGCCGCGCGAAACTCGGCGCGTGCCCGAAGTGTTCCTACTCCCGCACCGGCCTCGCGCCGAATGCCGTCTGCCCCGAGTGCGGCACGGCCGCGCAACCGGCGTAGGTCCCGCGCCGCGTTGCCTCCCGCACGGAGTGCGCACGAACGCAGCCCAGCCCCCCGGTCTTTTGCTTTCTTCCTCGCCCGGCAGGGCGAACGCCGCACCTCGTCCGCCTTGGTGGGCGCAGAGCGCACAGCAACACACCAGGGGCTTGCTCGCAAGGCCTCGCCGCGCCTCTGGCAACCATCGTGCGCCCGAACCGGGCGAAGAAAAAAGACCGGCCGCCGTGGGCCCCGAGTGCGGAACGCCCGCGTCATCGCTCCAGGCCCAACGCACATGAGCACGGGTCGAACGCTGGGTGCGGTCTGATCCGTGCTCATGCGGGTGCGTGAACGGTGATGTGTGCTCTTTGCGACAGGCGATGTGTCAGGCCATCGCGGGCGTGCGGCTCTCGTTGAGCAGCTTGCGGAGGACGGTCTGGAGGATTCCCCCGTTGCGGAAGTAGTTGATCTCGACGGCGGTGTCCAGGCGGCAGGTGGCGGTGAAGGTGACGGACTGGCCGGCCTTCTCGCCGGTGGTGTGCGTGGCGGTGACGGTGAGGTCGCCGCGCGGCGTGATGTCGGTGGGGAGATGAATGTCAAAGCGACAGGTGGCGCAGAAGCCCAGCGACTCGGGGGTTTGGCCTGGCTTGAAGGTGAGCGGGAGGACGCCCATGCCGACGAGGTTGCTCCGGTGGATGCGCTCGAAGGACTCGGCGATCACGGCCTTCACGCCCAGCAGCATCGTCCCCTTGGCGGCCCAGTCGCGGCTGGAGCCCATGCCGTAGTCCTTGCCCGCGATGACGATGAGCGGCGTGCCTTCCTTCTTGTAGTTGAGCGAGGCGTCGTAGATAGTGGCGAGTTTGTTGCCGCCTGCGGCGGAGAAGTCGGTCGTCCACCACCCTTCCTTGATCTTCGGCTCGCCGGGCGTGCCGTCGGCGTTGGGGAGGGCGGGTTCCTTGGCGAGGCGGTTCTTCACGCGGACGTTGGCGAAGGTGCCGCGCGTCATCACGCGGTCGTTGCCGCGGCGGGAGCCGTAGGAGTTGAAATCCTGCTTCGAGACGCCGAGGGATTTGAGATACACGCCCGCGGGAGAGGACTCGGCGATGTCGCCGGCGGGAGAGATGTGGTCGGTGGTGACGGAATCGCCGACGCGGACGAGCACGCGGGCGCCGGTGATGGCGGCTCGGGCCGGGGGCTTCTCGGTGAGGCCCTCGAAGTACGGCGGGTTCTGGATGTACGTGCTCTTGTCGTTCCACGCGTAGCGATCGGACTTGGAGACTGGCACGGCGTTCCACGTCGGGTTGCCATTGAAGACATCGCCGTACTCCTTGTGGAACTGCGCGGGCGTGACGCAGGAGTCGCGGAGCGAGGTGACTTCCTGGTGCATGGGCCAGATGTCCTTGAGGTAGACGGGCGTGCCGCTGCTCGAGGTGCCGATCGGGTCCTTGAAGAGATCGATGTCCACCGTGCCCGCGATGGCGTATGCGACGACGAGTGGGGGAGAAGCGAGGTAGTTCGCCTTCACGGCCGGATGCACGCGGCCCTCGAAGTTGCGATTGCCCGAGAGCACGCTGGAGACGATGAGGTCGCCCTCTTTGATAGCGGCTTCGACTTCCTCCGGGAGCGGGCCGGAGTTGCCGATGCAGGTGGTGCATCCGTAGCCGACGGTCTGGAAGCCGAGGGCGTCAAGGTCGGCGGAGAGATTCGCTTTGTCGAAATACTCGGTGACGACCTTGGAGCCGGGGGCGAGGGAGGTCTTGACCCAGGGCTTGGCGGTGAGGCCGAGGGCGCGGGCCTTGCGGGCGACGAGGCCCGCGGCGATCATGACATCCGGGTTGCTCGTGTTGGTGCAGGAGGTAATGGCGGCGATGACGACCGCGCCGTGCGTCAGCGTGCTGGTCTTGCCCGCATATGGCGCGGCCTGCACCGCGATGTTGCTCGCGGAATGCTTGACCAGACCGGTGGCGTTGAGTTTCTCGGGCGCGAGCCCGAAAGACTGGTTGCCCATCGGGGCCGCGAGACCCTTCTTGAAGTCGGCCTGCAAATCCTTGAGCAGCACGCGATCCTGCGGGCGCTTCGGGCCGGCGAGGGCGGGCTGGATGGTGCCCAGGTCGAGTTCCATCAGATCGGTGAAGTCCGGGGCGGTCTGCGTGGCATCCCACCAGAAACCGTTGGCCCGGGCGTAGGCCTCGGTGAGCACGGCCTGCTCGGCGCGGCCGGTGAACTTGAGGAACTCGATGGTCTTGGCGTCCACGGGGAAGAAGCCCATCGTCGCGCCATATTCGGGAGCCATGTTGGCGATGGTGGCGCGATCGGGGACGGAAAGGGCCGCGATGCCGGGGCCGCAGAACTCGACGAACTTCTCGACCACGCCCTTCTTGCGGAGCATCTGGGTGACGGCGAGGACGAGATCGGTCGCGGTGGAACCCTCGGGAAGCTTGCCGGTGAGACGCACGCCGATGACCTCGGGCGTGACCATGTAGTACGGCTGGCCGAGCATGACGGCCTCGGCCTCAATGCCGCCCACGCCCCAGCCGACGACGCCGAGGCCGTTGATCATGGTGGTGTGAGAGTCCGTGCCGACGCAGGAGTCGGGATAGGCGACGGTCTCGCCGCCGACCTGCTTGGTGAGCGTGCCGGGCGAGAGATACTCGAGGTTCACCTGATGGACGATTCCGGTCGCGGGCGGCACGCAGCGGAAGTTGCGGAGCGACTGCTGGCCCCACTTGAGAAACTCGTAACGCTCGCGGTTGCGCCCGAACTCTTTGTCAGAGTTGATGGAGAGCGAGACCTTGTTGCCGAAGGAGTCCACCTGTACGGAGTGGTCGATGACCAGATCACAGCCAACGAGCGGGTTGATCTGGTTGGGATCGCCGCCGAGCTGCTTCATGGCGTCGCGCATGACCGCCAGATCGACGACGCAGGGAACGCCGGTGAAGTCCTGCAACACGACGCGGCCGGGCATGAAGGGAAGCTCGACCTGCGCGGGGGCTTTGGCGTTCCAGTTTGCCAGGCCGGTGACATCATCCGCATTCACCACGAAACCATCGACGTGCCGCAACATGGACTCAAGCAACACCTTGATGGAGAACGGCAACCGATCGACGTGCCCGATCTTCTGCTGCTTTAGGGCATCCAGCGAGAAATAGGTGTACGTCTTGCCGTTGGCGGAGAGGGACTTCTTGGCGTTGAAGGGGTTGCTGGTGGACATGGCTGAACTCCTGGTGCGTGGTTGTGACGGACAACTATCGCACGAGGCGAGCCATGAATCCAATCGATTCAATCTACAATACTGATAAGTTCCGTGAATGCGCTGCTAGCCGTGAAAGAACTCGTCCTGGTGGCCTTTGATGTAAGCGAACTGATAGTGTGCCCCACCACCAAAGGGACTGGTGAGATTGAAGTATTCAGTGTCCAACGCCTCCCACGCTCTTTCTGCCGCTTCGCCGAGACGTTCCATTTCAGAGAGTCGCCGATCGCGGTCCGCTGGCGGACCCGCCGGGAATATGCGGTTTGCCCGTTCGACGAGCGCGGCGGTCGTCGAATCCCCGAGCAGGCGCAGCGATTCCGGCGCAAAGCTCGCCGTGTTCCCGGAGCTGTTGAGAAAGAACTGATCGAATCCGCCGTTATTGACCTCGCGAGAAACTGCATCCGCAATAAAAATCGCGCGGCGACCGGGGCTGAGTCGGGCACAGGCCTCCGAGTCGCTGCCAAGAAGCTTTATTTCATCCGAAACGGACATTTCTACGGCGGAGATGACAGTGTGGACCTGACTCCAGTTCTCTTCCGTCGGCTCCGCAAAAGAACTGACCGGCAGCCAGACGGATCGCGGGATTCGGAAATCCTGCGGTGAGCTTGGTCGACGCGGCGGCTTGAGTGGCGAAAAGCCGCCCTGACTTGCAGACTGAAAAAACTTCTTGCGAAGAGTGCCATATGGCATCACCGTGCCTTCCGTCATTCCGTGAGGAGAGGCACGGCGACGAAGGACAAAGAACACGGCAAGTGCCGCGATTGCAGCCAACAACGCGATAACAATCCATTTCATTCAAGGAGCATACAGCCGGCAGCGAACATGCTCAAAGAGGATTCGATACGCCTACTCATCCTTCTTTTTGGGCTGCATCCTCGCCGATCGCTCCAGCCGGTCGCGGATGTCGCGCTGCTCGCGCGATCGCTGCACCCACATCGAGATGCCCACACCGACAAAAACGAGGGGAACCACCCAGAGCCAGAACGGCGGAACGCTGTCGCTGATGGACCACCAGAACTTGATGAGCGCACCGCTCACGGTGCCCATGCCGAGCATCACGCCGATGAAGACCTTACCGTCGAACTTTCCTTTGGCATCCTTGAACACGAGGCGAGGATAGCTCCATATGAGCCCGCCGCGCAAGCGGAGGGGGTGCTTCGTGGCGAAAAAGCGATCATCAACAGTTTGCGTTGCGGGCTCGCAGCGGGCTCATGCCCCGCCGGTCTCGTTGAACTTCACGGCCTGCTTGACGAACGCGATCAGTTGCTTCGCGGGAATCGGTGCATCCAGCGCGAGTTTGGCGTGCCGCATGTTCTCGCCGGTGCCGGTGAGCATTCCGGTGGGATCGGTCAGCCGCGTTCCGGATTCGTAGAAGCCGAGGGTGACATACTTCGCTTGCGAGCGGATGTAGCAGAGCATGCCGTGATATTCGTACACCGGCAT
>JBKJOD010000387.1:0-7310 GCA_046593245.1 Phycisphaerales bacterium | reverse complement strand
GCACGGATCGCCTCGCCCACATTCTCGTGCGTCAGCCCGCCCGCGATGATCAGCGGCTTGCTGCTCGCCTGCTTCACCTTCGCAAGTGCGGACCAATCGAAGGTGGTGCCCGCGCCGCCCGCCGAGCCATCAATGAGAATCGCATCCACCTCTTCGAGCTTGCTCCACCTCGTCAGCTCGCGCTCAATCGTCGCCACATCAAACCGAATCGCCTTGATCACGCTCGGCCCGCAGCGCCGCACCGTCTCCTCCGATTCATCCCCATGCAGCTGCACGCGATCGGTCGGGCAGATCTCCTCGATGTCCGCGAACTGATCCACCTTCGCATCCACATACAGCCCGATGCTGGACACAAATGGAGGCAGAAACGACACCAGATCAAACGCATCCGCCGGATCCATGTACCGGCGCGACTTGTGCGCAAACACAAACCCCACCGCGTCGGCCCCGGCATCCGCCGCCGCGAATAGTGCTTCCTCGTCGGTGATCCCACAGATTTTGATTCGGGTTCGTGGCATGATGGAGTCCTGAATGATGTCGCCGCGGATAAACACAGATGAACACGGATTCGAGCCAGAGAACATGGTTCTATCTATCCCAGTGCCTCCAGCTCCTTCCTCGCAATTCCCGCACTCGACTCATCCAGATCCTGCAGCGCCCCAGAGATCAACTGCTTCGCCTTGATCGGATCGTTGAAGTTCCGCGCGTGGATCAGCCCCGTCAGCAGCATGATTGACGGCGCCTCCGGGTCCTTCGGATACGCCTCCAGAAACCGTTCATACGCATACACCGCCGCCGTGTGGTCCTTCACCGAATAGAAGTAGTTCGCGATGTCGTACTGATACCTCCTGCTCAGCGTCGTGCCCCCGATGTAGTTCCCGAACGTGTCCGCCAGTTTCTTGTACGCCGCACCCGCCGCGCTCAAATCTCCCGCGTTGATCTTCGCGATCACATCCGCCCGCGCCGCCGCCAGGGCATCCGCCTCCTCCTGTGCGTGCGGATTCTTCGGCTTGTTCCAATGCTCCTGCATCCGCCGCTGCGCATCCGTCTCCGCCGCGCGGAACTGCCGCCGCCGATACGCCTGCCGCCCCACCGTGAACAAGTCATACTGCTCGCGCGGCACAATCTTCAGCCACAAAAGCCCCAGCGCAATCATCGCCCCATACAGATATCCCCCCAGGTGCGCCAGATGCGCCACGTTGTCTCCCCCGCCAAAGGGCAGCCGCACATGTCCGAACAACTGGCTTCCCACATCCATGCAGATCGAGAACGTGATGAACCACCACGCCGATATCTGCGTCAGCCCGAAGCCCAGCAGAAAGAACACCTTGATCTGCGTCCGCGGGAACATCACCAGATACGCCCCCGTGCAACACGCGATCGAGCCCGACGCCCCTACCAGCGGATTATGCGAGAACGCCAGCTGCGCCCCCGCCGCCGCCACCCCGCCCAGCAAATAGAACAGCACAAACCACACCCGGCCGAGCCGATCCTCAATGTTCGGTCCGAACACATACAAAATCAGCATGTTCCCGCCGATGTGCCACCAACTGTTCTCCGAGTGCAAAAACTGGTACGTGATGAACTGCCACCACCGGTAGTAATGCACCCCGCCATAAAAATCCGACCCCGGCGGCCACAGCATCCCCCACAGCGTGAACTCCCCCACCTCGTGCCCATGCGCCCCCGGCGGCCGCGTCACCAGTTGCACGATGTACGCCGCCACGCTCAGCCCGATGAGCACGTACGTGCTGATCGTCCTGCGTCGCAGCGGCCTGTCGGTTCCGAGTGGGATAAACATGGGCAACGGGATGGTACGGGGAACGGGTGGAGAACGAGCGGGACGGAGAAATCAGAACGCAGAGGTTCACCGAGAATTCGCAGGGGTTCGCCGGGGAAAGCGGTTGAGAGGACAATCTCCTTCGTATCCCAGCTTTCATCCATCCTTCCCCCTCCTCCGCGCACCTCCGCGAGCCCCCGAGTACCTCTGCGTGCGCATTTCTCCCCCCGGATTCAGACTCAAAGAGATGCCCCTTCCCCCAACCATTCCTACACTCTCCGTTCCCCTTCACCGCCCCCTCGCCACCCCCATTTTCCGAGCATCCACGATGACCGCTCCCGCCGCACCAGCTCCCTCTGCCCCCCCCACTCCCCCCCCCCCCGCCTTCTCCAAGGGCCTCGAAGGCATCACCGCCGCCGAAACGAACATGTCGTTCATCAACGGCGAGAAGGGCATCCTGGAATACGTCGGCATCGAGATCGACGCCCTCGCACGCAACTCCACCTTCGAGGAAACCGTCTACCTCCTCTGGAACCGCAAGCTCCCCACCGCCACCGAGCTCGCCGCGTTCAGCGCAGACATCCGCGCCCACTACGAGCTTCCCCCCGGCTTCGTCGAGCGCATCCAGTCCTGTCCCAAAGATGCCGCTCCGATGCACATGCTCCGCACCATGGTCTCGGCCCTCGCCATGTACGACCCGGACCCGGACGCCAATGACCTTCCCTCCGCCCGCAAGAAGGCCCTCGCCATTCTCGCACAGACTCCCTCGATCATCGCCTGCTTTGATCGCTACCGCCGCGGCGAAAAATACGTCGCCCCCAACAAGAACCTCTCCTTCGCCGCCAACTTCCTGTACATGCTCAACGGCAAAGAGCCCACCCCCGCGATGACCCGCGCCTTCGACGTCTGCATGATCCTGCACGCCGATCACGGCCTGAACAACTCCACCTTCACCGCCCGCGTCATCATCTCCACCCTCAGCGACATGTACTCCGCCATCACCGGCGCCATCGGCTCCCTCCGCGGCCCGCTCCACGGCGGCGCCAACGAGGAAGTCATGATCATGCTCGACGAGATCGACCACGAAGCCCAGAAGCAGGGCAAGCCCGCGATGGACATCATCGAGCCCTTCATCATGGACCGCCTGGCCCGCCGCAACGAGGGCGCCCGCATCATGGGCTTCGGCCACCGCGTCTACAAAACCATCGACCCCCGCGCCACCTTCCTCAAAACCTTCAGCAAGCAGATCGCCGCCGACACCGGCAACCTGAAGCTCTACGAAATGTCCACCAAGATCGAGCAGATCATGGCCCGCGAGGTCGGCAGCAAGGGCGTCTACCCCAACGTCGATTTCTACTCCGCCACCACGTACCACTCCATCGGCCTCAAGCTCGACCTTTTCACCCCCATGTTCGCCATGAGCCGCATCAGCGGCTGGGCGGGCCACGTCATCGAGCAGCTCGATGGCAACCGCCTCTTCCGCCCGGCGGCGAAGTACGTCGGCCCGCACAACGTGCCATATGTGCCGATCGCGCAGCGGTAGGGTAAGACATTCACCACAGAGACACCGGACAAGAAGGCAGTCTGAGCACCAGAAAAACGCTCGCGAAAGAAAATCGGACACGGACCGGATGCCGATTGAAGAAACCACTCCGTCTCTGTGAATACTCGATGCCTGAACATTGGGAAACAGTAATTCGCGTAGACAAACTTAGCGCTGCAGAGCGCCAGCTCAAAACTGCGATTCGTTTGTTTTTTGGAAAAGGCGATCCCGTTGCGGTGCATTCGCTTGCCTGCTCAGCTCTTCAAGTCCTTTCCGACCTTCTGCTGTCCGACGGTGCTGGAGGCGTTTCGCGGAATCCTCACCTCATCGTGGCAGGTCACTGGAAGGAGTGGATTGCAGCGATGAAGGGCGATGAGAACTTCCTAAAGCACGCGGACCGCGATCCAAAGGAATATCGAGACTTCAACACGATTACCACGGTCGCCTCGCTCCTTGAAGCGTCGTTTCTCTTTGAAGTGGTTGCCCAGCGCGTTGAGCCTGAGACAAGGCTATTCCAAATTTGGGCGAGCAAGGCTTACCCCGCTTGGTACACCGGCGGCAACGAAGAGTACACCCGTGCGCTCGGGCTCCTCGACGAGCACGACTTTGCAATTTGGCTGCTCGCTCTCGACGAGCCAACCGGGAAACTCGCTCGGACTTTTCGATCTTGGAAGCCGCCTCCAAAGCCAACAACGCCATTCGATCTCTATCTGAACTCAAATGCCACGCCACCCTCTCGTCCTGCAGAGACGAACTCTGGTGGGGACGCCTAGACGCGAGGGGCGAGGACTGACTCGCTGGGCAGGTGGTGCGAATGCCGGGGAAAGGGGAGCCTCTTGCCCCGGCACCCCTCCCAAATCTCAAAATCGGAGTGCTTTAGCGTGTCTTTCTGTCGTGTATCTGTTCTGGGCTGTACCAAAGGCATTTTGGTTTTTCCAATGGATCGCCTATTACGATCGGACACGTTGTGCTCCGTGAGTCCATGTTCAGCAGAAAAAGGTCTGTGCCAATCCAAAAGACAAATAGTCGCTCTAAGTCGATTTGGATGAAGCTCCAAGAGGGCAGTCGAGTTTCGTAAACAGCGCGGTCTCCCACAATTCGGCCCACTGAGAGATCATTCAGACTTCCATATTTTCCCATGAACACTGGCCATAAACGGTTCAGCGTTCCATACCGCGCGTACTCACGCAGCTCGTCGTACTGTGTACTCATCGCTACCGCTCGATCTTCACAGCAAAGCACTCCAATCGCCATTTTGGCCATGAACCGACTTATGACGTCGAAATGCCATGGCGTCAACTTGAAGGTATAACTCATGTGGTGGCGATCGTCCGAAATTATCAGCCCTTCTTCCGAATGAAAATTGATTCGAGGAACCCCATCTTCGCTGGCAGCGATTGTGAGTCCGGGTTGATTCCTGCCGCCTCCCGTGGGGATTGCACCGCCAGCCTGTGGCGGTCTTGTATCTGATGAAGGGAGTTTTCCCTTTTTAGTCGGAATTCCCAAGTGTGACCGCCAAAATCCAAAGAACGTATTCGCCAATGCGGGGCCCTCAACCTTTACCGCAAGGGCGTTCTGACAACCATCGCACACGGCATCCTTTAGCACAAGACGGTCATTTCCGAGAGACTCAGGCACGGGGTGTTCGACGGTCAAACAGGTACCGGGTTTCTTGCAGTACAGGCATTTATCGATTTGTCCCATGCTGATTGTAACTGCGATTATCGCCACCTGTCCGCTTTTGCTTTCCGCACACCACCCCCTAGCTCCGTACAAACGGACTCTGGCGGGGGCGGTTGATCGCGATGAGATGGAAACGACGCGCGGCGAAGTACGGCCGCGCAAC
This sequence comes from Phycisphaerales bacterium, assembly GCA_046593245.1. Lineage (GTDB taxonomy): Bacteria > Planctomycetota > Phycisphaerae > Phycisphaerales > UBA1924 > UBA4658. Next base: position 2,141 of record JBKJOD010000387.1, on the reverse strand, counting down.
TCCAAACTACAGTTCAGTCCGGGCGGGGCAAGCGGCCGTTCTCGCCCACATTTTTCCCCAATTCCCTCCCCCCTCCGAATCCAACCCCCCCCCCACCCCCGAACTCCTCCGGCTCTCTCTCGTCTCGTTCACATCATTCGCCCTCAACACCCCAGGGCCAGGAGTTTCGCTCATGCTTCGCAACCGTCCCCTCTCCGCACTCGCCGCCTCTTCCATCTGTGCCGCGGCCCTCATCTCCGGATGCTCCAGCGACTACAAGTCTGGCTCCACCTCCGACCACAACTCCTCCGCCATGGCCCACGCCCGCGGCGACATCATCGATGTCGCCACCGGCCCCGGCATGCAACAGGTCTCCACGCTCGTCACCGCCGTGAAGGCCGCCGGGCTTGTTGAAACCCTCAAGGGCCCCGGCCCCTTCACCGTCTTCGCTCCCACCAACGAGGCCTTCGCCAAGCTCCCCGCCGGAACCGTTGAGTCCCTGCTCCGCCCGGAAAACAAGGAAAAGCTCCGCGCGATTCTGCTCTACCACGTCCACGCTGGCGACGCCGTTCCCGCGGCGAGCGTCCGCACCATGTCTCTCAGCACCGCCAACGGCAAGCCCCTCTCCATCAACGTCAGCAACGGCGCCGTCATGGTGAACGAGGCCCGCGTCATCAAGACCGACGTCATGGCCACCAACGGCGTCATCCACTGGATCGACACCGTTGTCCTTCCCTGAATCGTCCGCCCGCTTCGCGTGACGTTCGCACAACTCAGCTTCACACACGACCTTGCCCCGCGGCAAGGTCGTTTCATTTTTAGCACTCACACAGCAGCACCCCCCCGTGCCCCGGTTTTCCGCGCATCGCGGTAAAACCGTGCCGTTGCAACCTGATGCCACAACGTCAGTCGCCCCACCCTCGATGCCCTGATGCCTTCTGCCTCGATGCCTTCTGCCCTGACGCCTTCTTCCTCGATGCCTTCTTCCCATCCCCACTCCCGGGGACTTTGTGCGGCTTTGCGCGCGCAAACCCGCACATCCAAAAACCCGAATCTCCAAAACTCTCAGATTTTTTTCAACCAGTTCTGACAAGCATTTACACCCATTTCGCCCCCTTTCATGTGCGGCTTTGCGCGCGCAAACCTGCATCTCGGCCCCCTTATGGAAGCCCGTTTGTTTCTGCCTCCATTTGCGATTTGCCATTTGCGATTTGCGATTTTCCCGGAGCCCTCCCATGCCCCTCCCACCCCCGCCCCCCATCGATCCCGACACCCACCTCAAACTCTTCGAGCGCTTCCTGCAGACCCTTCGCCCCGATCTCCCCGAGATCGCCTACGAGCTCGGGCTCACCGTCACCCAGGTCGCCGCATGGTGCGCCGAGCCCGAGGTTCGCGCGCTCTTCGATGGGGTCGTCAGCGCCTTCGAGGCCCGCGCCCGCATCCTCGCCGCGCAAGCTCTTCCACGCGCCATCGCCGGGCTTGGCGAGACCAGCGAGTATCTCCACCCGCGCGACCGCGACGCCTCCCCGTCCGTTCGCGCCCGCCAACTCGAAACCTCCCGCCGCGCCTCCAGTCGCATCATCGATCTCTACCAGTTCGAAACCCGCCGCACCGATCCCCCGCGCCCGCCGTGCTCTCGCCGCACTCCTCCACTCGCGCCAGCTCCCGATTCCTCCGACACCTCCCCCACTCCATCCGATCATCCGCCCTCCCCACCCGCGGCTACCGTCGCCCATGCCACCCACAACGCAGCGATGTCCCTGGGCCAAGGGCCAGAAATACGAGCAGTACCACGACACGGAATGGGGCGTACCGGTGCGCTCGGATCGGACGCTCTTCGAGTTCCTGATTCTCGAGGGCGCGCAGGCGGGGCTCTCGTGGATCACGATCCTGAACAAACGCGAGGCGTATCGGGAAGCGTTCGAGGACTTCGATCCGAACCTGATTGCGAAGTTCACGCCCGCGAAGATCGAGAAGCTCCTGCAACCGCCGCGCGATCCGAAGACGATCACGATCGTGCGCAACCGCCTGAAGGTGAACGCCGCGGTGATCAACGCGAAGGCGTATCTCGCGCTCCGCGCGGCGTCACAAGCACCGAAGCACGCCCACCCCCTCGCCGACTTCCTCTGGATGTTCCCCGACCCGACCGGCAACAAACGTCC
>JBKJOD010000272.1:0-10430 GCA_046593245.1 Phycisphaerales bacterium | reverse complement strand
GCCGACGGAATCATTTACGATCGAGGACATCTCGCTCCAGCCGCCGCAGCGTTGGAGCAGCCGCGCGCTGTACGCCGTGAGCAAGGCCATCCTGGATGAAATGAACCGCAGCGGCGTCATCGGAGTGACCGTGACTCCCATTGATACGGAGTTTGCGCCGCCCACCGCTGGCGATCCGCAATGGGGCAAGGACTTGCGTAGGCCGGGTCAGTCTGCCATCACGCTGCTGGTCCGCGTCGGTCTTGTCACGGAAATGCGCACCATCGGCTTCGGCGAACGCATCCCCTACGACGACCGCATCAACGCGCCGCAACACGCGAGAATCCTCGAAAACGCACCCGTGCAGGTCTTCCGCCCAGATGACGCGGAACGCATGGATGTGCTGCGTAAGGATGAGTTGGATGACTACGTGTTCCGTCTGAATCGCCATCCCGGTCGGCGCGTGGATCTCGCGGTGGCCGCAGCTCAGGAACCGGGCGGCATCGCGCTGGACCTGCTCATCAACGAGAATCGCCCATGGCTGGCGTATTTTCAGGTCTCCAACACCGGCACCGACAGCACCACCAACTGGCGCGAGCGGTTCGGCTTCACCCACAACCAGCTCACCGGTGCGGACGACATCTTCAGCATTGACTATGTGACGGCTGGCTTTGATAAGTCGCACGCCGTGAACGCCTCGTACGAGCGCCCCATCTACGGTGACTGGCTCAAGGCCAAGGCATTCGTTTCCTGGAATCAGTTCACCGCCTCCGACGTCGGCTTTGCCGATGAAAAGTTCAGCGGCGATGGCTCCACCATCGGCGGCGAACTGATCGCCAACGTCTTCCAGCGCCGCGAAACGTTCATCGATGTCTTCGCCGGTGCGCGCTATCAGAACGTCAGCGTGAACAACCAGGCCGTCATGGTTGAGGGTGACACCAACTTCTTCCTCCCCACGATCGGCGTCCGGCTGGAACGCTCTACCGACACCTCCGTCACCAACATCTCCGCGTCCGTCGAGTTCAACCTCTCTGATATCGGCGGCACCGATGCCAGCGATCTTGACTCCCTGGGCCGCCTGGATGTCAATCAGGACTGGACAACCTTCCAGTGGGATGTCTCCCACTCTTTCTACCTCGACCCGATCATCTTCGGCGCCGGTTGGAACGACACCAGCCCCGAAGGCCACGCCACCCTTGCCCATGAGGTCGCCGTTTCCTTCCGCGGGCAGCACGCATTCGACAAGCGACTGATTCCCAACTTCGAGCAGACCGTCGGCGGCCTGTACACCGTTCGCGGATACCCTGAATCGGTGGTTGCCGGGGATACGGTGGTGGTGGCCAGTGCCGAATACCGCTTTCACCTGCCGCAAGCCCTGGGGTATGACCCCAATCCTGGGGAGTTGTTTGGCAAAACCTTCCGTTACAAGCCGCAACAGCCATATTCCCGAGCCGACTGGGATTTGATCCTGAAGGGCTTCGTGGACGGCGGGCGGACGATCAACTCACGCAAGAAGACGTACGAGAACGACGAAACCCTGATCGGCGCGGGCTTTGGGGTGGAGTTCCAGTACAAGCGGAACCTGATCCTCCGGGCGGACTGGGGCTTTGCCCTGGAATCTCTGACCAACAACAACGTTACAAGCGGCTCAAACCGCATTCACTTCGTGGCCACCCTGCTCTACTGAGGCCAATCGCATAACCGACTGGCCCTGCTGGGGTTGCTGGGGCATAGTGTTTGGTACAACTCCCGTGTGTCGCGGCCCGATAATTGCCCCCGGGCCGCCCTTCCCCTCCACGCCGTGGTGGGGAAGCAGACGCGGGATTCGGGGGTGGGGCGACATGCGGAGCAGCGGCTGCCCGGGTGCGTACAGCATTCCAGTGGCCGAAAACCGTCCGGGAGCAAGACATGACAAGCGCGTACGAGGTTCGCCCGACCGTTCAGGGGCGAGTAATCGGGCTGGGGATGGGCAAGTTCCGCTTTGTCGGAGCGGGGGTCGGTTTCGCGCTGGCCGCGCTGCTCGGGCCGGTGCAGATCGCCTGCGCCGGGCCGGAAGGGGCAAAGGTTGTTCAGGGCAACGCCTCAATTAACAGGAACGGAAATCGGACGCTCATCCGCGCCTCGGATGGCAGCATCATCAACTACTCCTCGTTCAATCTGAACTCGAAGGAGTCAGTCCGGTTCATTCAGCCCAGCGCAACATCGCGGGTGCTCAATCGCATCAACAGCGATGCCCCAACCACGCTGGACGGCTCGATTCGCTCCAACGGTATTGTGATGTTCGCCAACCGCGCGGGCATCATCTTTGGTCCCAACGCTGTGCTGAACGTCGGCGGGCTGTACGCCGCGGCCGGCAATATCTCCAACAAGGACTTTACCGCCGGACTAAACAAGTTCACTGATGTGACGGGCACGGTGAGCAACGCCGGGCAGATTGACGCGCAGTTCACCGCGCTGGTGGGCGATCGTGTCATCAACACCGGCACCATCGAGGCGACCAACGGTGTAATCACCATGGTGGCTGGCAACGAGGTGACGCTCAGCCCGCGCGGCGGAGTCATCAGCGTCAAGGTCGATGCCTCGCAGCAGGGCGGCGCAAAGCTGCCGGGTGCGGCGATCGAGAACACCGGCACCATCAACTCCCAGGGCGGCAGCGCGTTCATGGTCGCGGGCGATATGTACTCGCTGGCCGTGAAGAGCACGGGCACTGTGCGCGGGCGGACGGTCCGTATTGAGGGCCAGGGCAACGCGGGCGTGCAGGTCTCCGGGCTTGTGGACGCGGCGAATCAGCACTCGGACGGACGCGGCGGTTCAATCAAGATCACCGGCAAGACCGTTGATGTGACCAATGCGACGATCGATGCCTCCGGTCGCACCGGGGGCGGACAGATCCTCGTCGGTGGCGACTATCAGGGCACAGGCGATCTGCGCACCTCCACGAACACCCACATCGACTCGAACTCCACCCTGCGTGCGGATGCCACGGATGCGGGCAACGGCGGCAAGGTCATCGTCTGGTCCAACAACACCACGACGTTTTACGGTGATGTCTCCGCGCTGGGCGGCACGCGCTCCGGCGATGGCGGCTTCATCGAGACCTCAGGCAAGATCAATCTCGACATCCGTGGTGCTTCCGTCACGGCCAACGCCCGCGCTCTCGGCGGCAAGGGCGGCCTGTGGATGATGGACCCGGTCAACGTCAACATCGAGGCCAATCCGGACGCGGGCACAACGACCACTTCTTCCGGCGGTACGACGACGTGGGATCCGGATAACTCGGTGTCTCCCGCGATCGTGGATGTGGCGACCATCAACGCCGCGCTCAACAGCGGAACGAACGTTACGGTCATCACCGGCAGCGTCGGTACGGACGCGGGCAACATCAACGTCAACGCGGCCGTCAGCAAGACGGCGGGCGGCGACGCCACATTCACCCTTCGGGCCGCCAACAACGTCGTCGTGAACTCGACGATCGGTTCGACCGTTGGCCAGCTCAACGTGAACTTGCAGGCCAATGCCAACGGCGGCGGCAACGTTGATCCGAACTCCGCCGCGGGCGATGTGACGGTCAACGCGGCCATCACCACCAACGGCGGCTCGTTCTCATCTTCCGGCGTGGGCTACACGCAGGCGGTCGGCGGAACCGTGAACACCGCCGGCGGCAATGCGACCCTGCTGCACACCGGCGCGATCGGCGTGAACGCGGCCCTCACCACCGGTGGCAGCGCGAACATTCTTGTGCAGGGCTCCACGTTTTCGGCCTCGGCACTGGTGACAGGCGGCGCGGGCGGCATCGATCTGCGGCCGGATAACGCCGCTTCTGATATTCGCATCAACAACGGCTCCGGCGATTTTAATCTCTCTGCCGCGACGCTCGGGAATCTCGTGCTCCCCGCCGGCTCGCTCCTCACCATCGGCTCCGCAGGCGGCACGGGCACCGTGCTCATTGGTTCCTCGGGGAACATTGACCTGTCGGCACTGAACTCGAATCTTCTCATTCGCGGCGACGTCATCCGCTTCAACGGAGCGCTGACATTCGCCGGGGGCCGCACGCTGACGCTCACCTCGCACGGTGTGCAGGACAACCACGCGGGTACGGATGTCACGGGCGGCACGCTCGCCCTGAATCTTTCGGCCGGCAACGCCACGCTTGGCACGAACGTCGGAACGCTGGCCACATCCAGTGTGTTGGGTGATCTGACGCTGGACAACGCGGGCGCACTCTCGTTCGGCACGCTCACCGTCGGCGGCAATCTGGATCTGCGATCCTCCGGCACCCTCACCGGAAGCGGTGATCTGCTCGTCACCGGCAACTCCACATTTATCACCCGCCAAGCGGGCGGCGCGGCGATGATGGTCGGCTCGTCCGCGAGCACCTTTGGCGGCACGATCACCGCTCGCAGCCGCAACAACGCGGATACGGCCGACGCGGCCGGTCCGATCACCATCATCGCCCAATCTTCCGTCGCTCTGGCGCAGGTGGCGACCACCGGCGCGTTCTCGCTCACGTCTGGTGGTGGCATCTCCTCCACGGGTGTGGTTCGCACCGGCGCGGCCTCGTTCGCCGCCGGCCCGGGTGGAAACATCTCGATCTCGCAGCTCCAGAGCGCGGGCACGCTCACGCTCTCGACCGTGCCCGGCGGCAACGTCAATATCACCAATAGCACCGCCATCACCGTCAACCCCTCGTCGTTCATTGGTGGCAATCTCACGCTCACGGCCACCACCGGCAATATTGATGTTCAGACGACCGATGTGACGGGTACGAACGTCTCACTCACCACGCTGGGCAACAACGCCACGATCAACACCGGCACGCTCACTGGAGCCAAGAACTTCGTGCTCTCCACAGTCGGCGCGGCCGGCGACGCGCACGTCGCGTCCGCCGGACTGATGGATATCAGCTCGAACGTCGGCGGAACGCTCACCTTCAACGGTGGCGCGGGTGTCACCATCGCCTCGATCCCCACGCTGAATCTTGGCGGCTCAATCGCCAACGGTTTCCTCACCATCACCGCCCCCGACGTCAACGTCTCGGGTGTCGTCATAGCGGGTTCAGCGGGAATCATCCTGCAGCCCGACGCGGATGCCAAGACCATCGGCATCAACTCCTCCGGAGCGGACTTTTCGCTCTCGCTCACCGAGATGCTCAATCTCATCACCTCCGGCACCGTCACCATCGGCCGAATCACCGGCACCGGCCTCACCAGCATTGGCGGCCTGGGCGCGACGAACCTGGGAACCACCACCTACCACCTGACCCTGCGCGGCGGCCAAGCCAGCTTCGCGAACACACTCACGCTCTCGGACGACAAACTGCTCACGCTTAACACCGCGGGGGTTGCGAGCCCGAACTCCGGGACCGATGTCGTGATTGGTGGCACATCCGGCGGCGTGCTCATCGACTCCTCCGCGGCCGTCAATCTGACGACTCAGGTGGCGCTGCTCGCGGGGCGCACGTCAGCGGGCGCGTTCTCCGTTGCCAACACCGGCGATCTGAGCATCAGCACGCTCGGCACCGTGAACGGCGTGACGGGTGCGACTGGCCAGAACATTACCGTCTCCACCACCGGCGATCTCACGCTCGCACAGAGCGTCATCGGTTCCGGTGCTTCGCAGGTCGCGCTGACCTCCGGCCTTGGAAGCGTCATCTTTGATACGGGCGCACAGGCGAACTCTGGTACCACCGGCTCCGTGGCGGTCTCCGCCGCAAACAATATCGTGGCTCCGGCGGATCTCACAGCCCAGATCACCGCCGGCGCGGTCTCCCTGACAGCCAGCCTCGGCGACATCGGGGCCGGCAACGACTTCCGCACCGATGCCTCGTCGGTGGATGTCAACGTCGGTGGTAACGCAGACATTCGGAACATCGGCACCGGCGCTCTCTCGGTCTCCGGTGCGGGCAGCGCAACATCGATCCTGAACTTCACGCACAACGGGGCTCTGTCGGTTGATTCCGCCAAGTCCATCACCGGCGATCGCATCAACATCGTCGCGCAGGATGTGAGCTTCGCGGGCAATCTCGTCGCCGGCAACACCGTCTCGATCTCGCGATTCGGCGACGGCACCATCGGCCTGGGCGATTCCACCGGCGACATGACCATCACCGGTGCAGACCTCTCGCACATCACCACCTTCGCGCTGAACATCGGCGGCACGACCACCACCGGCATCACCGCCAGCAACATCGTCGAGTCGAACATTGCCACCATCGGCGCCATGAACCTCAGCGCGCTGGCCAACGGCGCGAGCATCACTTTCACCGGCGGAGCTTCCACGCTGCACAACGCCACGCTGCGGGCAGACGACAGCATCAGCGTCAACGCCGATCTGATCTCTTCGCTCGGTGGTCTCACGCTTATCGCCGATGCGGACATGGCCACCGACACCGGCGGCGACAAGATCACCATCGGCAACGGCATCACCATCAGCACGTCCGCTCCCAGTGGCGGGGATATCACCCTCAGCGCCACCGGCGGCATCATGGGTGTGGGCGCGGTCACCATTGACTCCAACGCCGCGCTCACGATCCAGAACGCCATCACCGCCGCGGCGGGCCTGACGCTGCACGCCAAGGGCGGCATCGCGCTCAACGGCGCGGGCGCCGGTACGGCGGTCTCGATCACCGCGAACGACGGCATCACCATCGCGGACAACCTGACGAGCACCTCCGGGCTGATCATCAACTCCGATTTGGACGCCAACGGCACCGGCCTGTTCACACTCGCCGCGGGCAAGACCATTTCCACCGGCGGCAGCAACCTCAACATCACCTGCGCGGATATCGCGCTGGACGGCCTCATTGACGTTGGCAATGCGACCGTTGCCATCGCTCCGTCCGTGAGCAGCACCATTGGTCTGGGCACCGCCGCGGGCAACTTGCAAATCTCCGGTGCGGAGCTCTCGCACATCACCGCGGGCACGCTCTCGCTGGGCAACTTCCTGACCACCGCGATCAACGTGGATTCCGTGGCCGCTGGCGACACCACCAACATCGCCTCGCTCATCACATTCCTTACGGATGATGTCAACATTACCGGGGCGTTCAACACCTCCAATGCGTCGCTCTGGATCGGGCGCGGCACGGCGGGCAACATCGCTCTGGGTAACGCCATCGGCGGGCTCAACCTCAGTGGTGCGGAACTCGCGCTCATCACCACGCAGGATCTTCGCATCGGCATCGGCAGCACCACCACGGTCTTTGTCAACGGTGTGACCTCCGCCGACACGGCGAACGTCGCGGGTGGCGTGACCCTGCTCGCCAACTCCACCATCCGCTTCATCTCCGCCGCCAGCACCTTCAAGACGCTCACCGCCCAGGCGCAGAAGGGAATCACGGTCAACACCAACCTGACGACCACCGTTGGCGATCTGGTGCTCGATGGCAACTCCAACAACATGGTTGACACCGACGGGGATGACACCATCACCATCGGTTCAGGGCGCACGCTCACATCCGCGGGCCTGCTCTCGCTCAAGTCATCTTCCGGCGGCATCACCGGCCTGGGCAGCTTGACCCTCCTGGGCGCTGATGGCGTCACCCTCTTCGACAATCTCACAACCTCCAGCACCACCACCATTGACGCCGATCACGACACCGACAATGTCGGCGCGCTGATCGTTTCCTCTGGTCGCAGCATCTCCACCAGTGGCAACAACCTCATCATCTCTGCCGCCGACCTGACACTCGACGGCTCGATCAACACAAACCAAGGCGCGCTGAGCATCACCCGATCGGCGAACGGAACCATCGCCCTGGGCGCGGCCACCGGAGATATGACGATCACCAACTCCGAACTCGGACGGATCATTGCCACCGGCCTCACCATCGGCGGATCGACCATCACCGGCTTCACCATCGACGGTGTCACCGCGACCAGCTCCAACGGCATCGCCGGATTGACAACGCTCAACGCGGGTGCGGGCGCCATGACCTTCTCCGGCACCGCCTCGGTCTTCAACAACCTCGATGCCCGTGCCACCAGCGGCATGAACGTCAACGTCGCGCTCTCCACGGACAACGGCGCGATGCGTCTGGATGGCAACTCCGACCACATCGGCAACGACGCGATCGTCCTCAAGGCCAATATCACCGCAGACGTTCCCCCCGCCACCGGTGCTACGCCCACAGTCGCCTTCAACCTCACGCTCGCCTCGGACGTGCAGCTGGACGCAACCAACGTCATCGTCACCGGTCGCGACATCACCTTCTCCGGCAAGGTCGACTCCAAGGACTCCACCTCGCGGGCTCTGGTGGCCAACTCCTTCAATAATGGCGTGACCACCTTCAACGGCGATGTCGGCTCCACCAACCGGCTCCTCACGCTCGCCACCAACAACGATGGCATCACCCGCATCGGCGGCAACATCAGCACCAATGGCAGCATCGGCTTCAACGACGTCGTCAAGCTCTTCCGCAACTCGGTGATTGATGCCACCGCCGGTCAGGGCATCTTCTTCAACTCCACTATTGATACCGCCGCGAACTCGGCCGCGCCCCGCTCGCTCACACTGTTGACGCAGCGCGGCACAGCCGCCGGCGCGGTGAACTTCCCGATCATCAGTTTCGCCGCTGGCGTCGGCACGCTTCGGCCGCTGCAAAATCTCTTCCTGAACTACGACGGCACACCCTCCGGGAACGGCCGGGCAAACGTCCCCGGCATCGCCACCATCATCGCCCGCCCCCGCGATTCCAGCGGCAACGCCCTGCTCTCGCCCTCCACACCCTTCAACATGGTCTTCACCACGCTGGGCACCTTCCGGATGGGCCATAACGAGAAGCTCACAAGCGCCGGCTCGCTCACCATCAACGCCCCCACGCACGCGTTCCTCGGCGACCTGACCGCCATCGGCGATCTCACCGTGAACTCCCCGAACATCACGCTCCTCCGGCGAGCCGGCGGTCGTTTGCTCGGCTTCCAGGGCGTGAACGGTCGCGACGATGGCCTGGATTTCGTCTCCGGCGGGGTCATCAACTTCACCTCCGTTCCGGTGGCCACCGGTGCGGGCATCAACCCGCGCTTCGGCACCGTCGATGGCGGCGGCGATGTCTCCTCCACGCTCACCACCTTCATCTTCCAGGCCTTCGGCCCCATCACGTCGGCCCTCATTAACTCCAGCGGCAGCACCCTCCGCACCCTGGACCTCCGCTCCAGCGGCCCGACCAACACCAACATTGCCGACACCATCGCCGGGGCCATCCCGCGTGAGAGCCGCCAGAACGATGTTGGCGAGGGCATCACCGTCGGCCAGGCCGAGTTCGAGCAGATCAAGCAGCTCGGCATCGTGCCCCGCAATCCGACCTCGGGCGAACTCGTCGAGTTGCTCACCGGTTCGGCGACCTACGACGACTTCCCACGCGTCTCCCCGCCCGCCGCGGAGGACTACACCACCGTCGTGAACCGCCTCCCCAGCGAGAGCGTCACGCGTCTGCTCATCGCGTACGACGCCGTCTTCAACAAGCCCTTGCTGGACGATGCTGGCAACCCCGTGCTCGATGAGAAGGGCAAGCCCCGGCGCGTCAGCCGCTCGCAGGAGATTCAGGATGCGCTGCTCGCCTCGCTGCGTCGCTATCGCGAAGCCACCAAGGCCCGCGGCGACATCGACCCCAGCGCGTTCCACGCCTTCCTCGAGCAGAACGAGACCGAGGCCGTCTCGCTCGGCTACATCCGCCAGCTTGCCGACTTCCTGAACAAGCTCGATCGCGTCGGTCTGACCGCCCGCGAGCTCACGCAGTCCAAGGCGATCATCCTCAACCCCGTCCGCCCGCGCGGCATCCGCACCGTCGAACAGTTCGAGTCCGTCATTCGCGCCGAAAGCGGTCGCGTCATGAAGTGAGCGGCGACGACCCGTGAACCCGCGCACTGATATGCTCTCGGCATGATGCGATTGTGCCATGCGCTGGTTCTTCTGGTTCTCACCTCAATCGCTTGCGGCTGCGCTCGCCCCGGCTCCGAGCTTGTCCGCCGGGGCGATGAGATCGTCGCCTGCGGCCGCCTCTTTCACACCGGCGCGCCTGTGATGCTCTGGACCGACCCCGGCGGCTATGACGCGTATCGCACCGAGAAGCGATTTGTTCCCTGGGACAAGGCATCGTGGAAGACGCCCGAGAAGGGTGACGGCGTCGGCAGTCCGAACAGGTATGGCGTGCGTTTCGCGCCCAAGTCAGGAGCTGCGGATGTAACTCCGCCCGTGCTCTCGGCCGACGAGTTCGAGCGCATCCGCGGCGGCGGCTGGGATCTACCACTGCTCCAGCAGCACGTCGATCAGTTCGTGCTGCACTACGACGTCTGCGGCGTATCGCGCCAGTGTTTCCGCATTCTCCACGATGTCCGCGGCCTCTCCGTGCAGTTCATGCTCGACATCGACGGCACGATCTATCAGACGATGGACCTGAAGGAACGCGCCTGGCACGCCACCAGCAGCAACGATCGCGCCGTCGGAGTCGAGAT
>JBKJOD010000239.1:0-7333 GCA_046593245.1 Phycisphaerales bacterium | reverse complement strand
CGGGCTGACCGGCGATGTTTCGCGCCGAGTCATTGCGGAGGCGCAGCATGCTGGTATGACTCCGCGGCTGATGCGGCTGGTGCTTTGGGATGAGTTCAGGGAACGGATCGGGCATGTGAACTCACAGTTGATGCGAGATGCGTTGACGCGGCCGGGCCGACTCGCGGGGTGAGCAGGATGTCGAGTTGGCAACTGGCAAGCGAGACACGTACAGAGGTGGGGTGCCCACGACGCGAAAGGGAAGCTGCGATCACGCACGCACCTCGTACCACGCGGCAAGCATGGCAAGCGTGAAGAGTCGAGTGCGCCGCATGTCCGGTTGCACGGTCAGATAGCTCGCCCATGTGGGCGCAAGAATGCCGTCGCGTATCAGTCGTGACTGAGAGATGACCTCGCCGAGTGACTCAAACACCTCATCGCGCAGGCGGAGTGCAAAGCCCTGCTTCGGGCGATCAAGTACATGGCGAGGAAGGAGGCCGCGCTCGATGGCGCTGGCGATATAGGCACGGATGGAGGGCTTGCCGCCGCCGGGAGCAAGTTCGGCGGTATCTACGGGACGAGACAGCCCCCACTCGATCATGCGGCGATCAAGATAGGGCGCTCTGAGTTCAAGACCAACGCCCATGCAGGCACGATCGAGCTTGGGCTGGATGGAGCCGGCACAAAAACCGAGAACGTCCAGCCGCTGGGCGCGGCGCGGCATGGGAAGCGTGTCGATGTCGTGGCCGGCAAGCGGCCACGCAAAGGATGAGACATCGGAAGCACCGATGTCGGGCGCGATGATCGCATCCGCTTCCGCCGGATGAAAGCCCCCGAAGGTGCGGGCGAGGTATCGGTGGGTGAAGGAAAGGGTGCCGAGAGCGATGATCGCGGCCTGACGATCCCGATCGGGAGCGTCGGCCCGCGCGACACGCGCGGCGAGCTGCGCGTGTGCCCCATCCACATCCGGGATGGGTGTGCGGAAGGCACCCAGAGAGAGCGGGTGTGTGGCGGCGTCGCGGTGCCAGGCGTAGCCCCCGAGAGACTCATCACCACCGTCCCCAGCGAGGACGACCTTCGCATCCGGGGCGGCGTGGCGCATGGCATCGGAGATGCGCGTGGCGGTGAGGAGTGCGGTATAGCCCTGCGGCTCGTCGTATCGGCGCGCGGCAGCGCGGAGTGTTGGCACCAGATCGCTAGTTCCGAAGTCAATCGTGCTGTGAGGCATTCCCAAGGCACGGGCGATGGCGGCCGCGTCGGAGGATTCATCGGCCGCGTCACCCGTGCCGAGCGTACACGCACGGATGCGCGACATATCCGCGCCGGAGTTGTGCAGAGCGAGTGCGATTGAGGTGGAGTCGAGTCCGGCGGAGAGAAATAAGCCCACAGGAACATCGCCGATGAGATGTTCGGTGGCGAGTTCTTCGAGCATCGGAGCGAAGTCGGCGTCGCTGCGTGGCGTCTGTGCCCAGCGCGGCGGTTCCCAGTATGCCGTGCTCACAGGAGACTCAGAGGCGCGGCCGGACCACTCAAGCATCGTGCCGGGGGGGAGTTTGTACACGTTCGTCCATGCGGTATCCGGCGCGGGAATGTATCCGATGCTCAGCACGCGACGGATTGCATCGATGTTGATCGCATCGGACACGGGAGATAGAAGCCGAAGGGCGTCGCAATCCGAAGCGATCACGAGGAGTTTCTCGCCGCGTGCGTCGGGGTCGTCGATGAATGACCAGGCCAGTGGCTTCATGCCGGCGGGATCAACGGCGGCAATGAGCTGGAACGCGTGCTGTGTTTCGTTGATGGCGACAAACGAGAACATGCCGCGCACTCGGCTCAGAGTTTGAATGTGGCCCCAGCAGTCAAGCGCGTGCAGCAGGACTTCGGTATCCGAATGCGTGCGAAATGTGCGGCCAAGTTCTTTCAGTTGGGCACGAAGGGCGGGGGCGTTATAGATCTCGCCGTTGTAGATCAGCGTGCGCGCACCGCCGGGCCTGCTCATGGGCTGTGCGGCGGATGTGGAGAGGTCTTGAATGGCAAGACGCGTGTGACCCAGGAGTGCGTGCGGCGAAGCGTGTGTGCCGCGACCGTCTGGGCCGCGACGGGAAAGGTGCGTCAGCGTGCGATCCATTCGGGCGAGATGCGACTGGCTCCATTCCGGAGCTGCGCGAGAGCGGAGAATGGCGGCAATACCACACATTGGCGGGGTTCAGAACAATCGTCTCCACCGGATATTCGCAGCGATGACGAATATGGCATCGTTCATCCAAGGCGCGATGGTGTGCAAGATGAGAGTGGGGCCGCGTCCACCCAATACTCACTCCAGCGGGTGATGATCTCGCGAATGTGCAGGCCGGCCTCGGCCATTTCCTGCTCTACCTGGGGGCGGGTGTATTCGGTTTCGTGCGTCTGGTCGCAGCGCCAGTCGAGGCCGAGCTCCTTCTTCAGCGGCACGCGCCAGTCGCGATCAAAGGCGGGAACTCGGATGAGAACGCGACCGGGGGTATACCACTGCATCCACTGACGCAGGCGCTGCGGGCGATCGGCAATGTGTTCAAGAACATTGCTGAGGACGATGACATCGAAGGACCCGGGGACGCGTGTGTTGCAGATGTCGGCATTGACAAGTGTGAGAGAGTTCGTTTGGCCACGGCTTGCCGCGAGTTTCGCGGCCATGCCGAGGTTGTGCAAGGACCAGTCCACGCCGGTCACGGTCGCGGCACATCGTTGGATGATGGAGATCGCAACCATGGAGACGCCACAGCCAAGATCGAGAACGCGCTGGCCGCGGGTGATGCGATCTGAGAAGAACGCGTGGTAGTCGGTCACCCAGTGCTTAGGATGCACTCCGCCGAAGGCGTTCACGATCGAGTCATCAATCGCATCATTCAGTGGTGTGTCCGCTAACATCAGGAAGCGCTTGGCCTTCTCGGGATCCAGGCGCTTGGCGTATCCATGCAGCGATCGTGCGAAGGCCTGGGCGGCAATCTCGGGCGACGCATCCAGCAACTCGCGCGGCCAGATCACCTGGAGTTCGGGTGGAACAGCCACCGGCGTAGGGATCACTGGAGGAATCGGCGGGTGAGTCGTTGCGGTGGCATTCATGGTGATTGGATCGCGATGCGTGCGGCAGTGCGCGATGGACGGTTGTCGTACCAACGTGGCGGATCAAGGGGCGTTTCATCCGTGAGTCGGGATGTGATGAAGGCGAGGAGCTTGCGCGCAAACGCGTCATAAGAGACATGCTCGCGGGCGTGCTCACCGAGTTGAGTGGCGTGCTCCGCGCGCCACGCATCATCTTCAATCGCGCGTACGAGCACGCGCTCGAGGGTCGCCTCGTTGTGGAACATGAGTGCCGCGGGATCGGGCCAGAGATTCCACAGCGCGTGTTCCTCGCCATCGATGTGCTGGGCGGGGTCCGAACGGAGTCGCTGGGCATGAACCTGATTCAACCAGACATGCGCGGGCACAGGAAGCTCGAGCGCGCTGAGAAAGTGGGTATAGCGTCGGGCGGGCTCGGAGGCATCCAGCGCATAGCCGCCATAGCAATATCCGTCCGCGGTGCGCCGGTTCGGGTCGATTGTGTCGGGTTCGCGCGCTCGACACGCGCTCGCGCCGACAAGATACTCAAGTTGCGAGAGATCGTCTGCCTGGAGGCGGCAGATCGGCAGCCCGCCGGACATGGCGCACTCGAACACGCGCTGGTGAACGGCGGTGTGCAGGGAGATGTGTAGATGGGCGCGAGCCGTCTGGTAACAGGTGCGAAGATCCTCACCATGGGTGAGCTCGCCGCGAGCGTGAGGGGCGAGTGTGGGATGGGTTTCCCAGCCCTTGCCGTAGAGATGCATGCGCCAGTTGCGTCGTGTTGCAACTGCGGCGGCCCATTCGAGCGTGCGGTGGCGCAGCGCGCGATCGGCGAGGGGAAAAACGTACGCGGTCAGTGCGCCGGCGATTGCGGGCTCATCGCATGGAAGGCCGAAACGAAGAACTTCCTGACGAGTCGCATCGGCGAGGAGCTTGGTCAGTGGGCCGCGGGAGATGGGCGCATCTACGAGAGCCACGATGCGACTGAAGAGCGCATCGAGCAACTCTGGAACGCGCGACTGGGGCACTGCTTCGGCCCGCTTGCGCGCGTGCATCGCCGCGGGCGTTTCGGAGTGATGGGAAACATACGCGATCTCGCAGCCGTGGCGTGCGGCCGCCTCCGGCGAGACGGGTGCTTGATGGAACTTTCTCGCGGATGCGGCCATCGGCATGTGGAGCGCGCGAGCGCGGGGATACCCGAAGTGCTGGAACATGTCCTCGCGCAAGTTGCCGGCGATGAAGTCGAGTTCGCCGAGTCTGGCTCCCGCGTTCTTCTCGTACAGGTGCGGCATTGAATCCTGCACCCATGTCACGAATGGGATATCGACTGGGAATCGGGATGCGACGCTGGGGCGGGCGTAGTTGGGAAGAACGATGAGGTCCGGGCGGAGTTCGTCGCAGGCGCGCAGACTGGCCAGCGGCTCGATCAGCGAATGGCTGTCCGGCTCCATCAAAACGCGAGCAATGCAGCCGGAATGATTCAGTGCATCCGCCAGGTCGGCGGCGCTGTGGCGCAGAAATGTGCTAAAACGGCTCGTGGGGATCAGGATGCGAAGCGGCTCGGCCGAGACGGTGCCCGCCGCGCGAAAGCGATTGGCCCAGAACGCGCGGGTACGCGCCGGCGTGGTGGCAATTTGCTTTCTTAATTCGTCTTCGAGTACCCCTGCCGCGCGTGTGGCGGTGTCGGTGAGAGTAGAAATCGATGGCTCGACGCGGCTCCGCGTGGTGGGAAGACCGATGGCGGCACACGCGATGCGAACGCCGCGTTCGGCGTGCGTTGATAGAAATCGTTGGATATCTGTTGCGGCCGTCTCACCGGCAAACAACCGAAGGCGCGGATCTGCTAGTAGATCGCCCAGGTCGTGCTGTGCCAATCCGTCGAGCATCTGCGCCGGATCTCGCTGCGCAACGAGCACGTATGGCGCGAAGCCGTCGGCGCGCGTTCCAGTCGAGCGCCAGACACGCATCAGCATCCACGGCGGATCAAAGCCGTCCACGGCGTACCACGTCGGATACTCGGTCGCGGTCGGACTCTCATCATGCGGAAGCCGGATCGCGCCGGACTGCTCGCGCTGCGAGTCAAACCGCTCCCACGCTTCGGTATCACCAGTAGCACGCCAGACCAAGTCGCAGGTCCTGGTGCGGAAGTGCTCGCGTTTGGACGCTCGATCCCGCCAAGCGTCCACGCTCGTGAAACGTCCGACTGGAGCATCATCACGCCTGGAAATCGCCGCGAGATTCGCGCCAAGCGTGCGGTCGAGTGCATCCAGCTCGACGCGATCCCCGGGCAGTGCGGCCACGGCCTCGCGCAGCGCGGCCACACCCGGATCGTGCTGGACCTGATCTGGCAGACGTTCGAGTTGCTCCAGTGCGGGCGTGCGCAGGGCGAGCTTGGCGTACGCCGCGGCGAGCAAGAACCGAATCTCCGCATCCCCCGGCAACACCCGAAGCGCAGCCAAGGCGAGTGGGACAAACTGCCACGGCGAACCCAGCCGGCCGGCCCGAACGACATCTTCTCTCCCCAGTCGGGGGGGGGAAGCAGCACGCGAGGAGATCGCCGAAGGTGGGAAACTCACGATCTTGTTATCGGTCATGCGCGGCTTGCTAGCCCACGGTCGGCCTCTCGGCCGATAACGGCATCATGTCGCGTTGGAATGGCCGCAAACCCCCCCTGCATTTGGTGACTAATCATCCCACAATAACAAGTTCTAGCAGTTATGAGTCGATCAACCAAGATGGCCCGGGGGCGTTGGCGGCGGCGAAGGTGGTGACGCATTCACAGCTACTTGAGATGCGGGCCGCAGCGCGGGGGGCGGGGCGGCGTGTGGTGCAGTGTCATGGGTGCTTCGACATTGTGCATCCGGGGCATTTGCGGCATCTGCGGCACGCGCGGGCGCAGGGGGATGTGTTGCTCGTGTCGATCACCGGCGATTCGATGATCGATAAGGGAACGGGGCGGCCGCTGATTCCGCAGGAGTTGCGAGCGGAGAATCTTGCCGCGCTGGATTGTGTGGATTGGGTGTACATCGAAGCGCGGCCGACGGCGGCGGAACTGCTCGAAGAGGTCCGCCCGGATGTGTATGTGAAGGGCCGGGAGTACGAGAACAACAACGACCCGCGCTTCAAGCAGGAGCAGGAGACGGTGCTTCGACATGGAGGGCGGATCGTGTTCTCGTCGGGGGATGTGGTGTTCTCGTCCACGGCGTTGATCGCCGCACTGGAGCAGTCGGCGGACCCATATCACGCGCGACTGCGGACGCTGCTGGGCAACGAAGAACTTGCGGGCGAAGAGCTCTCGCGAGTGGTGTCGAGCTTTAAAGGAAAGCGGGTGCTCGTAGTCGGAGAGGTGATTCTTGATACATATGTGCTCTGCGATCGGCCGGATGTGGCCGGAGAGAGTCCGATCCTGACGCTGCGACCTGTGGAGCGGCGGACATACGACGGAGGCGGGGCGATTATTGCCCGGCATCTGGCGGCGATGGGTGCGAGCCCGACGTTGGTCACGGCGTTGGATACGTCCGAGGAATCACGAGCGCTCGTGCGGCGACTGCGAGGAGAGGGGGTAGAAGTACAGAGCGTGCAAACCGAGCGACCGCTTCCGGAGAAGCAGCGGTTTCTCGTCGGCGCACAGAAGATGATGAAGCTCGATCTGGTGCAACGGATCGAGCCGGACGCGGCGAAGCAGGAGGAACTGGTTGCACTTCTCGCAGAAACACTGGGAAACCAGATGTGGGACGCGGCGATCATCGCGGACTTCGGGCTGGGGCTGATGAGCCAGAGCGTGCTGAGGCGGGTGTGTCCGATGATGCGGCGCGGGGCGCGGATCGTGAGTGGAGATGTGTCCTCGAAACGGTCGAACCTGATGTCCATGACGGACATGGACTTGCTCTGTCCGAGCGAGAGTGAGTTGCGCGAGACGTATCGCCAGTTCGACGAGTCGCTGCCGACGATTGTGTACCGGCTACTGAATGTGACGCGCACCAAACACGCGATCGTGACCATGGGGCCGGAGGGATTGATCGCGTTTGATCGGCTCCCGGGATTTGATTCGAGCTCCGGGGAGTGGGGATCGAAAGTGAAGCAGGAGCATGTGCCCGCACTGGCGGCGGCGGCCGTGGACCCGCTCGGGTGTGGGGATGCGCTGTTGGCCGCGGCGACGCTCGCGCTGGCTTCTGGGGCATCCCTGCTGGCGGCGAGCTTTCTGGGCGCGGCGGCTGCGGGCGTGCAGGTGCGGCGATTGGGAAACACGGTGGTGTCATCCGCAGATCTGAGG
>JBKJOD010000183.1:0-2625 GCA_046593245.1 Phycisphaerales bacterium | reverse complement strand
GCGGGTGGCGATGGCCGCGCCGGCGTTTCGGGCGGCGGGGAGGCCGCGGTTGTCCTGGTGGATGACGCGGACGTTCGCGCCCATTTCGGCGCAGGCGTCGCAGCGTGCGGCGGAGGCACCGTCGGTGGAGCCGTCGTTGACAATGACGATGCGGACGAGGGCGTTTTCCTGGGCGAGACAGGAGCGCACGGCATCGGCCACGAAGCGACCGTGGTTGAAGCAGGGAATGATGATGGTTGCCCGAGGAGTGGCGGCCATTACTACATCAGTATTCGCCCGGATCGATCCCATATCTGCACAAGTAGAACATTTGGGTATGAGCCGGGGGTGTTCCTACGATGAAAGTCGTGGCTTTGTGCGAGAGGCCAGTGTTAGGCTTGTCCCGGCCATTTTCTCCTGCGAGACGTGTTCTGAGATGACCGACGCCTTCTGGCCATATGCGAAGCGGATGCTGCGATACCGATTGCACGTGGTTGTGGCGTTGATTTTCGCGGCGATTTCCGCTGGCGGGATGGGGGCGGGGCTGGCGGCTTTGAAGCCGGTGATCGAGAACCTGCCGCGGAGGTCGGCGGATCCGTCGATGCCCGCGCCCAAGCCGAAGCTGCTGTCGGACTTTGCGCGAGGATTTAATGCGGATGCGCCGGCGTGGGTACCGCGTATTCCCGAGCATGTGATCCAGGGGTTGCCGAAGGAACCGTTCGCGACGGTGCTGTGGATCGTGATCGGAGTAGGAATACTGACGATCATCGGGGCCACGGCGAACTTTCTGCACGCGTATCTCTCGCTGACGGTGATCAGCCGGACGGTAGCGAACATTCGGCGCGAGGCGTTTCATGGTGTGGTGCATCTGCCGCTGAAGACGGTGCTGAAGCAGGGTCCGAGCGATCTGGTGAGCCGGATCGTGTACGACACGGCGACGCTGGGCCAGGGGTTCAATGCGCTGCTGAGCAAGTCGGTGGCCCAGGTGACCAAGGGCGTGGTGATGGTAGGTGTGGCGTTCTACTTCAACTGGATGCTGGCACTCGGCGCGCTGGCGGCGGCACCGGTGGTAGCGTTCATCATCCGGAAACTTGGGAAGCGGATCCGGCGCGCGAGCCGGGGCGCGCTGCAATCACAGGCGGGGCTGTATCAGTCGGCGGCGGAGGTGATGGGCGGGCTGCGGGTGGTGAAGGTGTACACGAACGAGCGGGCGGAAGAGGGGCGGTTTCACCGGACGAACAAGGATGTGGTGGCGCGGGAACTAAGGGTGCGCACGGCTCGCGCGCTGGCGAGCCCGCTGGTGGAGACGGTGACAATCTTCGTGCTGGGCTCGCTGGCACTGGTGGCGGTGAAGGCGATCATCGATGGGAAACTGGAGCCGATGGATGCGCTGTATGTGTTGGGTGCGCTCGGCGTGGCGGGGGCGTCGCTCAAGCCGCTGACGGGGTTCTGGAACGATGTGCAGCAGGCGTCTGCGGCCGCTGTGCGGCTGCGCGAGCTGATGGGGATGACCCCAGAGCCGGGGCATGATGCGAAGTTGCCGAAGATGGCGCGGCACGCCAGGAGTGTGGAGTTTGATGGAGTGGTGTTGACGTATCCGGGGGCGGAGCGACCCGCGCTGGCGGGTATCTCAATGGCGATCGAGCATGGGAAGACGATCGCGTTTGTGGGGCCGAACGGGTGCGGGAAGACGACGCTGCTCTCGCTGATTCCGCGGCTGTTTGATCCGGATATGGGACGGGTGCTGATCGACGGACAGGACATCCGGGACTTTGGCATCCGATCGGTGCGTGGGCAGATCGGGGTGGTGACGCAGGAGACGGTGCTGTTTCGCGGATCGATCCGGGACAACATCGCGTATGGATCGAGCGGTGTGACGGAGGAGCGGCTGCGCGACGCGGCGCGGCGGGCGCGGGCGGAGGAGTTCATTCTGCAGAAATCGGAGGGGTATGACTTTGTAGTAGGTGAGGGGGGAAGCGGCCTCTCGGGAGGGCAACGGCAGCGGATCGCGATCGCACGGGCGATTCTGCGCGATCCGGCGATTCTGATTCTGGATGAGGCGACGAGCATGATCGACTCCGAGAGCGAGCACAAGATCGCGGAGGCGATCGCGGAGTTTGTGGGAGCAAAAGCGAGCCGGGGCGTATCCGCCCCGAGCAGCCCAGAGCAGGCACCGCCGCTCCGGGCCGGCACGAACGGAACGCACGCCATCACCAAGCGCGGACGGACGTGCCTGATCGTGGCGCACCGATTGTCAACGGTGATTGATGCGGATGCCATCGTGGTGATGGATCAGGGGAGGATTGTGGACACGGGGACGCACGCGGAACTGCTGGGAAGGTGCGGAATTTACCAGTCGCTGGTGACGAATCAGATGATTGCGACGCCACTGCCGCCGCCGAATGGGTGAAGAGAGGGCAGTCCACAGAGGGACAGAGAAGGCGAAGGCGGGGAAGAAGAGATTAGGATTAGGATTACGATTAGGATGAGGACGGGAAAGAGGCGGGGAGCTTGCTTGAGCTGTGACCTTTGTGTTTCCTCTGAGACCTCTGTGGACGTATTTTCTCCATGCACCAAACCGACGCCAATGGGACTTTGATTGCTTCCTCGTGTGACTTCTGCTCGAAGGTGTGGGATCCCTCGGGC
>JBKJOD010000394.1:0-10025 GCA_046593245.1 Phycisphaerales bacterium | reverse complement strand
CGCCCGCCGAAGACCCGCGGAGCTTGCGGGCGGCCAGCGATGAGGACCACGCGAATCTCTTCGACGCCGCGGCGGGCGGGGCGACCACCGGGCTGAAGCTTGCCCTGAACATAGCTGCGATGCTGAACGCATTCGTTGCGCTGCTGGCGTTGGTGAACTGGCCGATCCACGCGATCGGCGAGATCGCGCCGATCAAGTCATTTCTGATGGAGCACGGCTGGGTCATGGTGGTGAACGGCAAGGACGGGCCGACGACCTCCGGCCTCTCGATTCAGGTCATCCTTGGGTGGGTCTTCGCACCGCTGGCCTGGACGATGGGCATTGCATGGGCGGATGCGTTCACGATCGGCGGCTTGCTTGGTGAGAAGCTGATTCTCACGGAGTTTGTCGCGTATCTCCATCTCGGCGAGGCGAAACAGTCCGGGGTCATTTCATCTCGATCGGCCCAGATCGGCGCATACGCCCTCTGCGGCTTCGCCAACTTCGCCTCCATCGCCATCCAGATCGGCGGGCTGAGCGTGCTCGCCCCTGAGCGTCGCAAAGAGTTCGCGCGGCTCGCCCTCCGCGCCATGCTCGGCGGCGCACTGGCGACGCAGATGACGGCCAGCATTGCGGGATTGTTCATCGAATGAGGGAAGGCCATGCCCGGACGTCTCGAAGTCATCTGCGGCCCGATGTTCGCCGGAAAGACCACCGAGCTGGTCCGTCGTCTGCTGGATGCGCAGCGACGCGGCGAGCGGGTGCTCGCCATCAAGCCCGCGCGAGACACCCGATACCGCGTGCTCGAAATCGCCACGCATACCGGCGAGACCTTTCCAGCCACGCCTGTGGCGGACGCCGCGGCAGTGCTTCCCGCGCTCCAGAATTCCACAGTGGTCGCCATCGACGAGGTTCACTTCTTCGGTGCCGCGTTCACTCCTGTCTGCCAAGCCATGATTCGGCATGGCGTGCGGGTGATTGTCGCAGGTGTTGAACGCGACCACCTCGGTCGCCCGTTCGAGCCGTTTCCCGCGCTGCTCTGCGAGGCGGATGAGGTGGTGAAACTCGCGGGCACCTGTGCCATCTGCGGCGGGCCATCCGTGCATTCGCAGCGAATGTTTGCGTCCGATGCCGCGATCGTGGTGGGGGGCGCGGAGAGCTATCAGCCGCGCTGCCGCGCCTGCTTTGATCCTGCAAAGGCGTGATCAGAGCCGAGGGGCGTAAGCCGCCGGCGGAGCTTCAGCAACGCATCGGTTCGTCAGGTGAGCTGAAAACCAAAGGCACCGAGGGCGCACGCCCAGCGGTTCTGATTTCCACAAAAAGGAAGCAGGCCGGCGCAACGCGCGCCGGCCTCTTCCTGTCGTGCTGTGGAATCGGCTGCCCGATTCCTTCTAAGCCAATGGGATTGAGTGGTTTCCACCACACGAACTACGTCGATCCAAAACTGCGTCGATCCGAAACTGCGTCGATCCGAACCATGCGAGCGACCCACGAAGATCTCGAGCACGTCTGGGATCGACAGACGCGTTCGTGGGGCTGTCGCATTTTAAGTTAGCACAATTGGCGACGGTTGCAAGGGGTGTTTGCGCTTGGTTTGTTTGAATACCGAGAATACAGGCAATGTGACCAATAGTTCTCGGGCCGAAATGGCTTTCTGTGGCCAAGCTCAGGGTGTTTCCCGCAGATTGTCGGCACGGTGCACCTCGTCGATGATGGTGCGGCGGAGGATCAACTTGCCCTCGGGCGTCTCCACCTGTTGTTCCAGCGTCTGCTGGCGAATGGCAGCTGCGGGGGGCGAGGCCGCGGGCTGGCCGGCAACCGGATGCACCTGGTTTTGCAGCTGTTTCTGGGCGTTCGGATCGGATGTCACGCCTTGGGCAATGTGCCCGAAGAACTCGCCGAGATTGTGCATCAGCGATTTTTTGCGTGGGTTGGGTCGCTGGGCGCTCATGGGCGTTGCCGGGCCGCGAACATGCGAGAGTTCAGTGAAAGCAGTTCAGTGGTGATTGGCGTGCGAGTGCCCGGCCTTGGCGACATGGTCGTTGAGAATCTGGGTAATCTTGGCAGGATCCACATTCTCGTACAGCGTTTCATCCACAAGCATGGCTGGGGCTGTGCCGCAGGAGCCGAGGCATTCCAGCTCGATGAGCGTGTACTTGCCGTCATCGGTGGTTTCCCCAACATCGATGCCCAGTGCGTTCTTGCAGGCCTGCGTGACCTCTTTTTGGCCGCAGAACTCGCAGGCGATGGAGCGGCAGACCTGGATGAGGTGCTGACCCTTGGGCTTGAGCCAGTACTCTTCGTAGAACGAGGCGGTGTCGATGACGTGGCCCGGGGGAATACCCAAGTACTCGGCGATTTCCAGCATCGCCTGAGCCGGTACCCAGCCATACGCGTGTTGGATGGTGTGCAAGCAGGGAAGGAGGGCGCCCTGCTTGTTTTCGTAACGCGGGAGGATGCGCTGCGAGAGGTCTTTCTTCATCGCGTCCGTGAGATACGGCTGGGCGCGGCGTTCGACCTTGGCGGCGGCTGAGTTCTTGGTGATCCAGGCCATGCGTGGTGGGTTTCCGTGTGGTGCGGATGGTACGCTGGCAACATGGCAGCAGCGAAGGGCAAACGGTGGCGGATTCCGGCGGGCTTTGAGGCGGCCTTTGTCGAGTTCCAGGCCATTCCGAATGTTGGCAAGGCGACCGCAGAGGATCTGGTCCGATTGCGCGTGCGGGGGATCAAGTCCTTGGCGACGCGCGACGCGATGGAGATGTACGAAGCAATCTCGAAGCTGGATGGCGTTCGCCACGACCCGTGCGTGATCGACGTGTTCATGGCGGCCGTGGAGTTTGCCAGGACCGGTGCGTGCAAGCCGTGGTGGAAATACACCCCGGAGCGGAAGGCGATGCTGGCGGCTCCTGAACAAGCCGCGCTGCCGGCGAAGCACCGGCGCACCTCTACCCGGTCTGCACCGCGTTCGAGATAATGAGGTGCGCCCCCGCGCGATAGGCCGGGGCATATGCGTCGAACGTTGGCTCGGCGACGTCGTGAAAGAACGCACGGGTTTCCTCGACGCCCCAGCCGCGCTGACCGGTAAGGGCGAGTTGTTCCCAGCGATTCAGGCGGATTTCTGACGGAGCGTCCACATACACGCGAATATCGATCCCCGGTGCATGGGTATCGTGCAGCGCGTGCAGACCCTCGACGATGATGATGTCGCTGGGATGGACTTCCCGTTCACCAACTCGGCTGTGCGTATGAAATGACCACTGTGGGATGCGAGTTGCGTTTCCGGCGCGAAGGGAACGCAAATCGGCGAGCAGCCGCGCGAGGTCGGAGCGTTCCGGCAAATCGCGCTCGGCGACGGGGGTCTGCTCATAATCGGGCAGATAGTGGTCGGTGGCGATGATGCAGGAGGAGAGCCGGGCCGCGAGCGTGCTCTTGCCCGCACCGACGGGGCCGGTGATGCCGATGACCGATCGTCTGCCCAGTGGCAGAAGCGATCGAACGGCATCCGCGGCGTGCTGCATCAGGACGACGGGGGGCATGGGAAGAGGATAGTGTCGTTCCATGCGCACGCGATTGAAAGTCTGCTGCATCTCGTCGCTAGAGGAGGCCGCACTCGCGGTGCGCTGCGGGGCGGATGCTCTCGGGCTGGTGGGGGAGATGCCAAGCGGGCCCGGCGTGATCGAAGACCGGTTGATCGCCGAGATCGCACGCCACGCGCCTGCCGGGGTGGCGACGTTCCTGCTCACCAGCCGTACCGATTCCGATGGCGTGGTGTCGCATGTGCTGGCGTCGGGCGTAAGCACGGTGCAGCTTGTGGATGAGGTGGCCCCGGACACATACGCCGCGCTCCGTCGGCATGCACCGGGTGTGAAAATCGTGCAAGTCCTGCACGTGCAGGATGAGGATGTGTTGCAGCAGGCGCGGCGGATCGAGAACGAAGTGGACGCGATCCTGCTGGATTCCGGTCGCCCCGGCGCGGCGGTGAAAGAGCTCGGCGGCACCGGGCGGACGCATGATTGGAATCTCAGCGCACGACTCGTGGCCTCCACCCGGCGGCCGGTCTTTCTGGCCGGAGGCATTCGGCCAGCAAACGTCTCGGAGGCCATCCGCACGGTGCGGCCGTTTGGAATCGACTTGTGTTCGGGTGTGCGAACGGATGGTCGGCTGGACGAGACGAAGCTGCGTGAGCTTGCGGGGGCACTCCGTCGTTCGGAAATGGGCGATTGAGGGGTGCGGAATCGGAATGAGCGTGCGGTTATTGGGCGCGGATGCAGGAACAGGGTGCTCACCGCCATGAGTCAGTGGCACGAGGCGACAAACAGGGCATGATACGGGCATGGAGTTTCTGCGCGCACGAAGAATCTGGGTGCATGGATGTGTCATTGGGGCGGCCGCGGCACTTGCTGGCCATGCGCTTGGACAAACGGGATTCGTGAACTGGGAGTCCGGCCACGTCTCCCCACTGGCCATGACGCCGGATGGGACCAGACTTCTGGCGGTGAACACCGCCGCTGGAACCTTGGAAATGTTCGATATCTCCGGTGCAAGTGGCTCCAGCCCACGTCTGATCAAGAGCATTCCAGTCGGAATCGACCCGGTGAGCGTCAAGGTGCGTCCCGGCGGCGTGCAGGCGTGGGTGGTGAACCAGATTTCAGATTCGGTGTCGGTGATTGATCTTGCGACCGGGCGCGTGATGCGGACGATTCTCACTGCGGATGAGCCGGCGGATGTGGCCTTCGGTGGTGCCGGCGCTTCAGAACGGGCGTTTATCACCTGTGCACAGCCGGGCATTGTGCAGGTGTATGACGCCAACACGCCACTTGCCCCGCTGACGACGATCACGGTGCAGGGTGCTGATCCGCGCGCGATGTTGACAAGTGCGGACGGGCTCTCTGTGTTCGTCGCGATCTTCGGCTCCGGCAATCGGACCACCAGCGTGAAGTTTCAGGATGTGAGCGCGCCGAGTGGGCCATACGCGGGGCAGAATCCGCCCCCAAACAGCGGCGCGGGATTCAATCCACCGGTCGCTCCGGGATTGACCACCGCCCCGACGGTTGCGCAGATCGTCAAGAAGGATGCCAGCGGTGTGTGGAAGGATGACAACGGGCGGAACTGGTCATCGTTTGTGACGTGGAGCCCGGCGGACAACGATGTGGCCATCATAAACGTCGCCACGCTCGGCGTCACCTATGCGAAGGGCATGCTCAGCACGGTGATGGCGCTCGGCCAGCGGCCCGATGGTGTCGTGACGCCGGTCGGCCTGGATGCCCGCAACGAGTTGCGTTTCGAGCCCAACGTGAAGGCCCGCTTTGTGCGTGTAGAAATGGGCGCGTTCGCGCCGGGCGTACCCGCGACAACCGCCGTGGTCGACCTGAACCCGCACCTGCTGTACGACACTACAAACATTCCGCAGGGCTTTCGCAATATCTCGGTCGGCGATCCGCGCGGGATCGTCTGGCATCCGGCGGTTGGCGGAAATGGCCGCGCGTATGTGTCGGGCATGGGATCCAACAACATCATTCTGACCGACGCCACCGGCGCTCGCTTCGGCGAGATCACCGTGGGCGCTGGTCCGACGGGCCTGGCGATTACCTCTGATGGCTGGCGTGTGTACTCGCTGAATAAGTTCGACGGCAGCGTCTCCGCGATCGACACCACGACGAACACGGAAACGGCGAGGGTCAAGTTCTTCGATCCGACCCCGGCCGCCATCAAGCTCGGGCGGCCCCTTCTGTATGACACCCATCGCACCAGTGGGCTGGGCCACGCGAGCTGCGCCTCTTGCCACATCGATGCCAAGTCGGACTTCATCGCGTGGGACCTGGGAAATCCGGCGGGGGCGATGAAATCCGTGAATCAGCCCTGCTTCGCTTCGTTCTTCTGCACACCCTGGCACCCGATGAAGGGGCCGATGGTGACTCAGGTATTACAAGGAATCGTCGGCACCGAGCCGCTGCACTGGCGCGGCGACCGCGAGAACATCGCCGCGTTCGCGCCCGCGTATGTCGGCCTGCAGGGCGCGGACGCCGAGCCGAGCGCGGCGGAGATGACCCAGCTCACCAACTTCATCGCGACGATCAAGTATCCACCGAATCCGAATCGCTCGCTCGGCGACACCATGCCGACGACCTTCCCCACCACTGGCGGCACCATGGGCAACCCATCGAGTGGGCTGGACATCTTCAACAATGTGCCGGTCGTCGGCGCGAGTGTGAAGTGCATCACCTGTCACACGCTCCCCGTGGGAACCAGCCGCGCGATTGATGATCCGATTCTCGGGCACATCCCGCAGAGCATGAAGATGGCCCAGCTCCGCGGGCTGCACCGCAAACGCGGATTGGACAAATCCAGCCAGCAGTCCCTCCGCGGCTACGGCTACAACCACGATGGCCAGTTTGACACGCTGGATGCCCTCCTGCGTGGCTCAAACTTCAATCTCCCCGCCGACAGTTCCGGCGACCAGATGCGTCACGATCTCGAGGCGTTTCTGCTCTGCTTCACGTCTGATACGCATCCCGCTGTCGGCCAGCAGATCGGCTTCGATGGCACGAACAACACCGATCCGGCCGCGATCGCGCGGCTGAGCACGCTCATCAGCAATGCCGACGGGAGTGTTGTGGGGCTGATCGCCAAGGGGCGCCGCCTCGGTGTGGATCGCGGCTGGGCGTACATCGGCGCGGGAAACATGCAATCGGATCGTCACGGCGAACAGATCACCGTGGCGAACCTGCGGACTGGGGCCGCGCCGGGGAACGAGGTGGTGTTCATGGCCGTTCCCATCAGCGCGCAGACGCGGCTGGGCATCGACCGTGATGAGGATGGCTTCTACGACGCGGAAGAGATCGCCGCCTGCTCGAATCCGAGTGACGCAACCAACTTCCCCGGATCGCGCGGCGCGATTGATGTGGACGCGTCGCTGAGTGTGACGGTGACGGACATCTTCGCATTTCTCAATCGCTGGTTCGCGGGCGATGCGCGGGCGAACTTCAACGGCGTGGGCGGCATCACGGTGCAGGACATCTTTGATTTTCTGAGTGCGTGGTTTGCAGGGTGTTGAGATCAGAGCCGCAGGGCGTACGCCCTCGGTGTCCTCGGTTTGATGACCGTGCTCGCCGGGTCGTTGGTCCTCCTCCGGCGGCTTACGCCGCTCGGCTCTGAAGGCACTCGCCATCCGTTCGTACGAACCGCTTGGGGTAAGTCCGGTTCACGCCTGCGGGTGTTGTAGTCGATGATGCGCTCGATACGATTGTGTGTTCGCACGCTTTCGGAGCGGGCACTATGCAGATTCTCGTGTTCACATTCCGCGGGACGCACCAGACGATCGGGCCATGCCGCGCCATCGCGTGCATCGGCGAGCCGATTCCGCCGCCCTAGCGATTCCAGATGTCCCGGGCGTGATCAAGTCTTATCTGAGCAGCATCCGGCAATCGTTGCGCGATACCCGCGCTCCGGATCGCCAAGCTGCTGAGACCGCCCGTTCTACGCACACACGCACTGTACCAACGAGGCAACGCTCCTCGCGGCGATCGGGCTGCGCGCGAGGAGCAGGATGGGGTAAAGCACTTCGGCCCGCACTTGCATGAAAGGGGAGATACGCATGTTCCTTCTGGCCATGTCCATACCGTCCGCCATCTCGATCGGGTTCGTGGCGGCGATCATTCTGTTTCTGCTCATGGGCGTTCGCAGAGTGCCCAACACCCGTGTCGGAATCGTTGAGAAGCGATTTGGCTTTGGGGGCTCCGTGCGCTCCGGGCTCATCGCACTCGGCGGTGAGGCCGGCTTCCAGCCCTCCGTGCTGCGCGGCGGCCTGCACTGGCGTATGCCCGTGCAATACGCCGTCCACATCGTGCCCCTGGTGACGATACCGCAGAACAAGATCGGCTATGTCTATTCGCGCGACGGCACGCCACTTGGGGCCGGGCAAACGCTCGCCTCCAACGTGGAGGCCGACCAGTTCGAGAATGCCGCGGCGTTCCTGCGCGCTGGCGGCCAGCGCGGCCCGCAGCGCAAGCTGCTGCGCGAGGGTACCTACGCAATCAACCTCGCGCTCTTCGTGGTGCTCACCGAGGACCATCTGTACTTCCTCTCCCTCGCTCGCGAAGACGCCAAACTCTTCCACGAAATGGCCGGCATCATCGAGGATCGCGATGGTTTCGAGCCGGTCGTCATCAAAGGTGCTGACGACCTAGTTGGCATCGTGACCGTGCATGACGGCCCCGCGCTGGGCGATGGCGAGATCATCGCGCCAGTTGTGGGCGCGGGCGATGTCGGGCCGCTGGTCGAGCCGGGCACGCCCGCGAGCGCACACAACAACTTCCAGGATCCGGAGCAGTTTCTCCGCGCCGGCGGCCGCCGCGGGCGTCAGGCCCAGGTGCTTGTCGAGGGCACCTACTACGTCAACCGCCTCTTCGCGACCGCCGAGTACATCCGCAAGACGGTCGTCGATGTCGGCTTCGTCGGCGTGGTGGTTTCCTACACCGGCAAGCGTGGCAAGGATCTCTCGGGCAGTGAATACTCGCACGGCGAACTCGTCGAGCGCGGCCAGCGCGGCGTCTGGAGCGAGGCACTCCTTCCCGGCAAATACGCCTTCAACACCTATGCGGGCAAAGTCATCTGTGTGCCTACGACCAACTTTCTGCTCAAGTGGATCTCGTCGGAATCAAGCGAGCACAAGTTTGATGAGCATCTCTCGGAGGTCTCGCTCATCACTAAGGACGCCTTCGAGCCCTCGCTCCCGCTCAGCGTCGTCGTCCACATCGACTACCGCAAGGCCCCGCTGGTCATCCAGCGTTTCGGCGATATCCAGCGGCTCGTGGAGCAGACGCTGGACCCCATGGTCTCCGCGTACTTCAAGAACGTCGCGCAGACGCGCACGCTGATCCAGTTGCTCCAGGAACGCGCCCAGATTCAGGATCAGGCCGGGCGCGAGATGCGGGCCAAGTTCGTGTACTACAACCTTGATCTGGAGGAAGTCCTCATCGGCACGCCCAAGGGCGCGAAGGGCGACAACCGTCTGGAAACCATTCTCGAGCAGCTCCGCGCTCGTCAGGTCGCGCAGGAGCGGATCGAGACCTACGCCCAGCAGGAGAAGGCCGCCGTCAAGGAGCGCGAGCTGCGCGAGGCCGAGGCCCGCGCCGGCCAGCAGTCCAAGCTCACCGAGAGCGAGATCGCCATTGCGGTGCAGAGCAACCAGGGTAAGGCCGACTATCAGCGCTCGCTGCAACAGGCGGCCCAGGTGAAGGCGATGGCAGAAGCCGAGTCCAGCAAGGTTCGCATGATGGCGGAGGCGGAAGCGGAGCGTGCCGCGCGGGTCGGCGTCGCGCAGGCGATGGCTGTTGAGGAGCAGGTCCGCGCCTATGGCGGGCCGGTGTACCAGCTCACCAGCACCGTCATGGAGCGCTTTGCGGCCGCCATCCAGCACTCCGGCGTGGACATGGTGCCCAAGATCGTCATCGGTGGTTCCAACAACGGTGGCGGCTCCAACGGAGATGGACATGGCGGCAAGGGTCCGATGGGCAGCGGCAGCGGCTCGGTCGTCGAATCGCTGCTCACCATCCTGCTCTCGGAGCGCATGATGGAGATGGCCAATCAGGCCAGCAAGGAGATCAGCCCCGGGGCCGCGGCGATCCGCGGGCGGATTCTCGCGGGGCTGGAGAATGGCAAGGGCTCGCACACACCGGTGGTTGCGACGGCTCCTTCCAAATCCTGAGTGATGTCCGGGCTCGCGGAAACGCGTGTCCGGGATTTCTGTGTGATAGTGCGGGTGGTCCGTTGCTCTACGGCGAACCGATACAAAGGGTGTGAACGCACCGATACACACGCCGCGCAAGAAAGCCCGCTACCCACTGTTCATCGCAATAGCGTGGATCGCAGCAGTCACATCGTTCGCGATTGTTCTCGTTGCGATGCTTTGGCACGATGATCTCTCTCACGCCTCCGGGGCTCGCCTCTCATTCCACCACATCGCGTTCATGTGCCAGACCTTCGCGTACCACGCGGGCATCGCGATGATCCCCGTGTTGCTTGTCGCAATCCTTGCACGCCGCCGC
>JBKJOD010000373.1:0-14676 GCA_046593245.1 Phycisphaerales bacterium | reverse complement strand
ATCGGGAACGTACGTCTTCAGCGTCGCACGCTAGGGGATACTTTAGGTATCGGCGGATGTCTCTCCCCGCCGCCGAGCAGGAAAATAGCACGCAGAGAGCTGGATCGGTACACTGTGTCTTCATGCAACCGGAAACTATCGGCACATTTCACATTCAGCGCGAGCTCGGTCGTGGCGGCATGGGCGTCGTCTACCTCGCCGTAGATACCAAGCTGGATCGGCAAGTGGCCATTAAAGCACTCCCCGCGGATCTTGCCGCGGACCCGGATCGCCTCGCGCGTTTCCAGCGCGAGGCCAAGGTGCTCGCGTCGCTGAATCACTCGAATGTCGGTGGCATCTACGGGCTGGAGCAGGCCGACGGCCACCAGTATCTCGTGCTGGAGTTTATCGAGGGCGAGACGCTTGCGGCCCGACTTGAGCGCGGCCCGCTGCCAATCGATGAGGCTCTCGTTTTGGCCAAGCAAGTTGCCGAGGCACTCGAAGCGGCCCACGAGAAGGGCATCATCCACCGCGATCTCAAGCCGGGCAACGTGATGGTCACGGCCGACGGCGTGGTCAAGGTGCTCGACTTTGGCCTGGCACGAACCGCGGAGGGATCGCCGTCGTCGACCAATGTCACGGCACGGGCTGATTCGCCGACCTTGACGTCTCCCGTTCGCCATTCCCCGACCATCCCAGGTGCCATCATGGGCACTGCTGGCTATATGAGCCCGGAGCAGGCCCGCGGCAAGCCCGTCGACAAACGGTCAGACATCTTCTCCTTCGGCTGCGTGTTGTATGAGATGCTCACCGGCGCAGGTCCATTCCCGGGCGAGACTGTCACCGATTCACTTGGTGCCATCCTGCACAGCGAGCCCAACTGGTCGATGCTCCCGCCGAGCACGCCGCGGCGCGTGCGCGATCTCCTGACACACTGCCTGGCCAAGGACCGCAAGAACCGCTTGCACGATATCGCGGATGCGCGGCTGGAACTCGATCGCGCCATCGCAGGGCGTGAGTGGACGTCGGCCGCCGCATCAACGTCCTTGCCCAAGCGAACGCGAATCGTCGCCATCGGTGCGGCGTGCGGTCTCGCACTGCTGACCGGCGGGACCGGTTGGTTGCTGGCAAGCGGGCGAGCTCGCCCAACGCCGGTTGCGCCGCCGCAGACATTCCATGTCTCCACGACGGTCCAAAGCAAGCCGCCATTCAACGCGCTGACGGGTATCTCTCCAGATGCGAGGTTCCTGGTCTATCTCGCGTGGCCCGAACTCGAGCCCGAGAGCACCAAACCCGCAGGCGTGCTCGTGGTGCGGCGCCTCGACCGCGACGAGACACTCGTCATCGAAGGCACCGAAGGGGCCAGGAATGCCGCGTTGTCGCCGGACGGACGCTGGCTGGTGTATTCCAGCGCCAACGACCTCGCTGGCACCAAGTTCAGCCTCAAGAAAGTTGCGATCGACCATGGGCGACCATCGGGCAAGCCGGAGACCATCTGCGATCTCGAGCAGGGAACACAGTTCAGCGTGGGTTGGGCGTCGGACCGCGAAGTTGTCTATTCGATAAACTTGGAGACGACGATCTACGCCGTTGCGATCTCAGGCGGCACGCCACGGGTCGTTCTCCGCGAAGAACGCTCCGGGGGGATTGAGGGTTGGGCTGAGTTTGTGCCGCTGGTATCGGGGCAATCCATGCTGGCCACGCGTTGGTCAGTCGCAGGCGAGAAGTTTAAGGTCAATATCGAAGTCATCGACCTCGCTTCGGGAAAGCGAACGATTGTGCTCCCCGACGCGGGCTCACCGCAGCTCGTCACTGACAGCGCACAAGGAGTGAGTTTGCTGGTGGCGGGCAAAGCTGATCGGACTGGCGTGGTTGCGACTCGGTTTGACCTCGCCACGCTGCGCACCATCGGCGACCCCGCGACGGTGTGGAGCGGCAACACCGTGAATGGTTTCAGTCTCTCGCGGAGCGGCACGCTCGCGATGTCGACACGTCCGACCGATTTTTCGAGTCGGCGACTGGCATGGATCGACGACAAGGGTCAGCCGCAACCAATCCCCGGACCGACGCGAGCCTTTTCGGAGATCTTGGTCTCCCCCGATGGCGGGCGAGTGCTCGCGAATGTGGAGTCGACCGCGAGTGAGATCAGCAGCAACCTCTGGGTGCAGGACCTGACACGCCGAACGTCCACACGGATCCTGATCCAGGGCTTCACCACGGGCCTGATGTGGAGTCCCAACGGGCAGCGGATCGTGTGCGGCGGTTTCGCCAAGGACGAGTTTTCAATCATGGAGCGGCCTGCGAGTGGACCGGGCGAGGCGGTCAAGATGTACGCAACCCCGGTCGCTCAACAACAGTTTCTGGTGCCCTCGGCGTGGTCACCCGATGGCAAGATTCTGGCGATTGTTCAGACCGATATGAAGGCGAACCAGAGCGATGTGCTGATGCTGGAGCAGGAGACAGGAGGCGCAAGGTGGAAGGCCACGCCCTACTTGAACTCACCGGCCGACGAGCATGCCTTGCGATGGTCGCCCGATGGCAAGTGGGTGCTTTTCTGCTCCGTCGAGTCCGGGCGGCACGAGTTGTACGTGCAGCGGTTCACGGGCGCTGGGTCGGGAGCCGAAGACGCCAAGGCCGGACGCGTGCAGGTCTCGACCAATGGGCACGATGGCGCTGGCTGGTGGAGCCCCGACGGCAAGGAGATCCGCTTCGTCGACAGCGATAAACAGGTCGTGAGCGTTGATGTGAAAACCGAGCCGACATTCTCCGTGTCACTGCCAAAGGTGCTCTACAGCATGAAGGACCTCAAGACCACGAACTCTTCGTGGTCAGCCGACGGGCGCTTGATGGTCATCCTGCAAGGGGAGAACGAACTGGCCAGCCGCATTGACTTGGTTGTCAACTTCGTGGATGAAGTGCGTGCAAAGCTGCCGGCGGCGAAGTGATTGCGTATGTGTGCGAGGTTCGACCCGCGGGGAGTGTCGTGGGCGCAGCGATTTCTACAGGAGCGTCTCCCGTTTCCACTCGCCATTCTTCTTGGCCGCGGCGAGCGCGGCGGGGGCATCGGCATGGTCTGCGGCGAGGTACATCAACGTGGTCTGTCCGATCCTGATCTTGTCCCCGTCGCTCAGCGGCGTATCAAGCACGATCAGCTTTTCGTTTACAAAAACCCCGTGGGCACTGCGGTAGTCACCAGCAACGTGCTTGCCGGTTGCGGCATCCAGCCGCACCTGCAAGTGCTTGCGCGATACCAACTGGTCCAAGACTTGAAACGTACACGTATCGTCACGCCCGACCGAAACCAACGGTTCTGTGATCGGGAAATGGATGCCGATTTGTGTACCCTGAATGATCACCAATGCTGCCATGCTGACCGTCTCCTGGACGGAGTCTACCAGAATGTGCCGTTTCAGGCGGAAGGATGAGGTGGAGAATGGCGCAACCCAGGTCAGCCGTTACACAACTTCCGGGCGGCGTGGCGGCTGCGGCATGGGCTTGGTAGCTCTCGCCACCGAGTGAACGCTGGACCGGCAGATCGCTCATCACGCGGGCGGGTGGCTCCCGCCCAATCATTCGTCGCCGGAGCCGTGGCACTTGCGCGGCAACTCTCAACATGTCTGAAGAGGGCTCAAGTCTGATGCAACTCGAAGGGATTGGCTGAATCCGAGTTCGGTCTGAAAACAGCCCCGAAAAGGCTGATTGGAAGATGGCGGTGCACACAAACACAAACGCCCGCAAGCCGACGGCTCACGGGCATTTGCAAGTCGGGGTGACAGGATTCGAACCTGCGACCTTGTGGACCCGAACCACACGCGCTACCAAGCTGCGCTACACCCCGGGGTGAAAAAGAGCGGCAATGCTAGCCCAATCGTGCGGCAAGGCAAACAGTTGCTGGTGGGCGGATTCGCGTCGAAAAACGGGCGAATCGTCGCTGATTATTCGTACTTCGCATTCTCGGGCGGAAACTGTGGCTTGGCGTCGAGATACACATTGTCGCCGCGTGTGCCCGCGTCTTTGTCAGGTCCGGGAGAATAGAAATAGCCGCGGATACCGGTGCACAGGCCCTCATCGGCATCTCCCGCTCCGCCGCCTGGCGGACGGAACGAACGCCGGAACTGCAATGCATAGTCAGCGCCACTCTGCTTGAGCTTGAAGGTGCCACTGTTGTTGAACTGCACATCGCGACCGTTGCTACCCGAGACCGTTGCGCCGTTGACGGTAAAGTCTCCGTATCCGCCGTGAAACTTGGGATGGACGTATCGGATCGCGTTGCCCCACGGATCCTTGATGACCAGCCCGAACACTTGCTCACCGGCGGTACCGGTTTGCGGCATGACGCTCTGCTTCGTGTAGATCGTGGTGAAGTTTGTTGGGTCGGCTGAGCCGGCGGGCGCTGCGTTGCTGATGGGGGCGCGAACGACGAAGCGGCTGTCAAGACCATTGATGGTGGCCTGAGCGGATGTAGAATCCGCTATGGCCAAGAGGTAAAACGTGGTGCTGGGTTCGACAACCCCATCGGGAGAAGGGGTAATGCGGCCATCCACGATGCCAAACTCGTTCTTCTGAGCCGATGTATCCGTCCACTTGTACGGCAGCTTGCCGTCCCGATCCTGCATGTAGTTGTCCTGTGTCTTGTCCAGGATCATCAGCAGGTTCTTGGTCAGGTTGATGCGTCCGCTTTGCATGACCCGATTGCCGACCATGAGCGCGATCGAGGCCAGAATGGCGATGATCGAGATCACCACGATGATTTCAATCAGTGTGAACGCCCGCTGAACGGGGCGGGTGATCCGGGTAACTTGGTGTACTGATCTCATGCGCGTGCTCCCAACCGTTGCAGCCGGTGATTCCCCACCCGGTTTCAACTGCGGCCGCCGCAGTCTTCCACCACTTGCCCACAGGGCGGAATTCCGCTGAGGACATAGCCCAACAATATGCCAGAGGACTCTTCGCCCGTTCCTCCATACGAATACCGTCCCCGGAAGGATGCTCATCTGATGCTGAGAGCGGCAGTTTTACCCGAAGTTCTTCGCCTGCCCTCTGGAAGGGAAATACTCCGCTTGGCATTCTTTTTGCCCACAGGCAGTATTCGCACGCGGATCGCTTCGTTCCAATAGTTCCATCCGTCCTGCCAGGAGTATCGCGGCGTGCGTATGCCCAGTCATCGTTCTGAACTTCGATCCGTTCGCGCGTTGACCGGCGTGCTGGGAGCATTTGTGCTGGCCGTGACTTTGGGCGGGTGTACGACATTCCAAGCAGCGGCAACGGATCGCGGGAACCTGGCTGCTGCCGCGCCGATTCCGGAGAATCGTTGGCCGGCGCGGAAGACGGATGACCTGGTCGAGAAAGCCCAGCGATCGCCGCGTGAATATCTTGCGCGGCTGATGCAGGGATCCAGCGGGCTGGCGCGAATGGCGCACTCGGATCGCACGATGCGCGGGCCGGGTGGGGCGTCGTTCACCTCGGGCGTGTACGGGCGTGGCATTCTTCGTGTGTACGAACTGCGCGGCGGCGACAGCGGCTCGGTTGGACGCGGTGTGCTCGGGATGCGGTTCTATTCGTTCACAGAACAGAGCGACCGGCCATCGGACTTGCGCGTCACTGAATATGCCCAGAAGCAGTTCACGGCTCTGAACAAGCGGCTGGCTGATTCTGGGGCGACATTGACGCCGGAGGATGCCGAGTTCTTGCGGGTGATGTCGGAGGGCACGTCGGTGCGGGTGGTGGAGCCGCCGCGTGATAGAGAGGTGCGTGGGACGATTGTGTATATGGCGGGGCTGGGGAGCGCAGAGTATGAGCAGCCGCTGATTGATGAACTGATCCGGCGCGGCTGGTGGATCGTGAAGGTGGCCACGCCTCGGGTTTGGTGGTACGAGTCCAAGCCTTGGATGATCGCCTCGCGGGCGGATATTCCCCAGGTTGCCAAGAAGCTCGCGGGCGTGATGGATGATCTGGTGGCGGAGCCCGCGTATGCGACGGAGGCGGCGATTGCGTATCTGCGCGAGCATCGTCCGGATATCCCGCTTTCGCCGCTGGTAATGGTGGGGTGCAGCGCGGGGTCACTGGCCGCGCCGGCTGTGGTGGCGCGACTGCCGGAGAGTTTCAGCGCGGCGGTGCTGGTCGGATCGGGTGCGAATCTATTGGAGATTTCGCAGAAGAGCGACCTGACCGATGGTGGCATCCATCTGGCTTGGCCGGACAACCAGCCAGTGGGGCCGTGGCGAACGGAACTCTTTCATCAGTATCTCACGTACAGCACGCTCGATCCGTACCACACTGCTCGGTTCCTGCGCAACAAGCCGACGCTTCTGGTACAGGCGAATCTGGACTTGACGGTTCCGGCGAGCAATGGTTGGCTGCTGTGGGAGCGGCTCGGACGTCCGGATCGGTACGTGCATGTCGGTGAGCACCGGACGCTGTTTCTCACGTTGAAAGGGCAATCCCAGCGTGTGGCGGATTGGCTGGAGGCGCAGATGGCGAAGTTGCCCGGGCACGAGCCGGTCGTCCGAACGATACCGGACCCGCAAGCCAAGCCCGAGGCCGCGACAACACATTGATTGCCAGTATCATTCTGAACATCCGACATCCGACATCCGACATCCCACATTGACAGGACTCCCCATGCTCTCCCGCCTCACCGCCGTTCTCGCCGCAACACTTTCGACC
Source organism: Phycisphaerales bacterium (assembly GCA_046593245.1). GTDB lineage: Bacteria > Planctomycetota > Phycisphaerae > Phycisphaerales > UBA1924 > UBA4658. The sequence goes on along the minus strand of JBKJOD010000373.1, from coordinate 8,031 downwards.
GCCGCATTTGCGGAGATCAAGACCGAGCACATCAAGTACACCAGTGGGCAGACCACGCTTGAGGGCGTGCTGGCGTATGACGATGCGGTGACCGATAAGCGCCCGGGCGTGCTGGTCTGCCCGGAGTGGTGGGGAAGGAACGAGTATGCGGATTCCCGCGCTATGCAGCTCGCGGCTCTGGGCTATGTGGCGTTTGCGATCGACATGTACGGGGACGGAAAAACGACCAAGGACCCGAAGCAGGCGGGGGAGTGGGCGGGGAAGGTCAACTCTGATCCTGCGGAAATGCGGGCACGCGCGGCCGCGGGATTGAAGGTGCTGGCCGAGCACTCGAAGGTGGATGACACCAAGCTCGCCGCGATCGGGTACTGCATGGGCGGCTCGGTCGCGCTCGAACTCGCCCGCAGCGGGCAGCCGCACACGGAGAACCTGAAGGCGATCGTTCCGTTCCACGCTTCCACGATTGCCGCGAAGAATCCCGACGACAACAAGAACATCAAGGGCTCGATCCTTGTGTGCCACGGACAAGACGACGCGTTTGTGAAGCCGGAGCAGATCGAGAACTTCCACAAGCAGATGAAGGATGCGGGGATCGACTACGAGTTCGCGTCATACTCCGGCGCGGTCCACGCGTTCACGAATCCGGATGCGGATAGCTTCGGTGTTCCTGGCGTGAAGTACAACGAGAAAGCGGACAAGCGGAGTTGGGCCGCGATGCGAAACCTGCTCGGCGAGGTGTTCGGCAAGGTAAAGGCGGCGAAGAAGACGGATGCCAAGAAAGGCGAGCCGAAGAAGGATAAGTAGCACGCGCTGACACATGCCTGGGATGCGCGCGTCCTCGATCGAATCCTGTGGATATTTGCGCGCTCTCTGATGCACTCCACGCAACCGTGGTTCAACAACCCGTTCACGCCGCGCTCGTCGCAGGTGATGATGTCTCCTGCATGGTGTCGACGGGATGCCGACCATTCTGGAGATCGATAGGGAGGGGCAAACCGTGCATCGCACAAAATGGATCATCTCGGTCATGCAGAAGCGTGAGGGCGAGATACTCCAGTGGGAACTGAGCAAGGCGGTGAAGGAAGTGATCAAGTGGGAGTGCAGGTCACGTGTATTTCCTGAACAATGAAAAAGACCCCCGACGTACGTCGGGGGTCCTTGTCTTCTTGGGAATTCAATATCTCCGCCGGATTGGCTCGAGTACTCACGCATCCCGGGCGTGTGCGAATCAGTAGCGGTACATGTCGGTCTTGTACGGCCCATCGACGCTCACGCCGAGGTAGTCGGCCTGCTCCTTGCTGAGCTTGGTGAGCTTGACGCCGATCTTCTCCAGGTGCAGGCGGGCGACCTCCTCGTCAAGCTTCTTGGGGAGGACGTAGACCTTGCCAGACTCGTATTTGAAGCCGCTGAGCGTGGGCTTGTTGTTGGCATTGAACCAGAGGTCCAGCTGCGCGATGGTCTGGTTGGTGAAGGAAGAGGACATCACGAACGACGGGTGGCCGGTGGCGCAGCCCAGATTCATCAGGCGGCCCTCGGCGAGCACGAGGATGCTCTTCTCGTTCTTCTTGCCCGCGCCGAAGACGAACTCGTCATATTGCGCCTTGATGTTGATCCGCTTCACCTCGCCCTTGTCCACGGCCTTGTAGAGCGCGGCCATGTCGATCTCGTTGTCGAAGTGGCCGATGTTGGCGACGATCGCCTTGTCCTTCATCTTCTTCATGTCATCAAGCCCGATGACGTTCTTGTTGCCGGTTGCCGAGATGAAAATGTCGGCGTGCTCAACGACATCCTCGAGCACCGTGACCTGATATCCCTCCATCGCGGCCTGCAGGGCGTTGATCGGGTCCACCTCGGTCACGATCACGCGGCAGCCCTGGCCCTTGAGCGCCTGGCAGCAGCCCTTGCCCACATCGCCATAGCCGAGCACCACGGCTGTCTTGGCGCTGAGCATCACGTCCGTCGCGCGGTTCAGCCCGTCCACCAGCGAGTGGCGGCAGCCGTAGAGGTTGTCGAACTTGCTCTTGGTCGCGCTGTCGTTCACGTTGATCGCGGCGAAGGCGAGCGTGTTCTTCTTCTGCATCTCGTAGAGGCGGAGCACACCAGTGGTCGTTTCCTCGGAGACGCCCTTGATGTTCTTGATGATGCTGGAGAAATAACCCGGGCGCTTGGCGACCGACTCGCGACAGAGGCCCAGGATCACGCCCCATTCCTCGGGGTCGTTCTTGGCATCAAACGCAGGAACCTTGCCGTTCTTCTCGAACTCGGCGCACTTGTGGACCAGAAGAGTGGCATCACCGCCGTCGTCAAGCAGCAGGTTCGGGCCCTGGCCGTTCTTGAACTTGAAGATCTGGTCCGTGCACCACCAATACTCCTCGAGCGTCTCGCCCTTCCAGGCGAAGACGGGCGTACCTGCGGGCTTCTCGGGAGTGCCTTCGGCACCGACGACGACTGCCGCGGCGGCGGAGTCCTGTGTTGAGAAGATGTTGCAGCTCGCCCATCGCACCTCCGCGCCAAGGTCAACGAGCGTTTCGATCAACACGGCTGTTTGCACTGTCATGTGCAGCGAGCCAGAGATGCGAGCGCCAGTGAGGGGCTTCTTGCCCTTGTAGCGGGCGCGAAGGGCCATCAGGCCTGGCATCTCGTGCTCGGCGAGGCGAATCTCTTTGCGGCCAAGTTCGGCCTCGGCAAGATTGCGAACCTTGAAGTCGATCCCGTTGCGGACATCGACCGTCCACTTGCCGACATGGTCAGAACCGGCTGCGGGCTTCTTCGCGCCGCTGCTAGTGGGAACGCGGGGCTTGGTCATCGTTGTCATGTGTGTCTCCTGCAAACTGTGAAAGTGAATATTGTGAATGCTGTCCATCGGCCGAACGCGGCCGCGTGTTATCTGCTTGTGCCGGGAACGTGTGCGGTACAGGCGAAAAGCCCGGGGCCTTTGGCGTTTGGGTCCGACGCGAGCGGCACATACCGCGGCTTATCGAACCCTGCGCTGATCATGAAACTGGAAATGTGTTGTTCTGAAAAACCAAGCCACCGATGACCCATCGAATGGCGATAGACGGCCCTGTCATGCTCGACCATGTCCACGATCAAGCCGATTCCGCCCGGGCGCACAATGCGGCGCATCTCCGAGAGTGCCTCGGTCGGCTTCTCGACGTGGTGCAGCACCAACATGCAGACGGCGACATCGACCGATGCGTCCTTCAGCGGCAGGTCGGTCAGTTCGCCCTCAACGAACTCGACGTTCTTGACACTCTCAAGTCGCTTCCGGGCCGCGGCCAGCATCGGCTGAGATTGATCCACGGCCACCACGCGCTTGACGAGCGGAGCAAGCAGTTCGGAGACATTGCCAGTGCCACAGCCGAGGTCCGCGACCGCCCACTCTCGAGGGAGCAACCCAAGAAGGCCGAGCGGAGTGAACCGGGCCCCAAACAGTTCAGTACGAACATCGTCCCATTGGCCCGCGAGCCGGCCGAAGAACCCCTGAGAGTCCTCGCGTCGTTCAGCCAGCACCGAAGCCAATCGACGCAGGTCCTCGTCCGGGTCCATACCAGACTTCTTGGCTTCCGGCGATCGCAGCAGCTCTCGCACGGCCAGCCATACGGCCCGACCAGAGGTGTGTAGGTCGTCGAGGGTGAGCCGGTAGAAGGTCGCCGTGCCGTCGGCCCGCTTGGCTATCCAGCCGCTCTCGCTCAGGAGCTTCAGGTGGCGAGAGACGGTAGATTGGGGAAGCTGGACAACCCGGGCAACCTCGCCGACAGAAAGTTCTTCCCGTTCCAGCACGCGAAGGATGCGCAACCGAACCGGGTCGCTCAGTGCGGCCAAACGATCGGCGATTGGGTTGGACGATGTTCGACGTTTCATCCGTTTATCCGGATGAAGTGTAGAACTGGCAATAGGAACGTCAAGCCGGACGACAGAACTGGATCTTTTGCACACGAAGCCAGTTTGCGGCCGCTGGCTGGGCTTGGGAGATAAGCTATGTGCGAGAGAACCCTGAACGTGCCCCGTCAGTTCTGCAAGGGTTTTACGCTTGCTTCGGTCTTCAAGGGGGCTGCAGCGGGCACGGGATCGGCCCCCAGCTGCTCCTCGGGGACCAAGCCATATGTCGGACCGGGAATCTCGTTCATCTGGCGGACGAGTTGATTTATTTCGGCATTGGTGGGATCGCAGTAATACGCCATGGCGATCCGCTTGCGGGCGCGGCTCTTATCCCCGACCTTCAGATAGAGTTTGGCAAGCCCAAGTTGGGGCATCGCGCTGCGACCACCATCTACCTGTGCGGCCGTGAGCCACGCGCGCTGGGCCTCATCCTGATCGCCGAGTTTTTCGGAATATGAGGCGAGGAGTGCCCAGTCTTGCATGCGGCCACGGCCAATGGTGCGTTCGCGCAGAACGCGATTGAGATCGTCGAGTTTCTTGTCGGCGTACAGGCAGGCGCAGAGGTCGGCGAAGACCTCGTCATCTTCGAGGCGGATAGTGTGAGCAACCTTGAGTTGCTCGCAGCCCAGGCCGGTTTTGCCGAGTTTGGCGTATGTATTGCCCATCATCTGGTGGACGTGCGCGTTTCCCGGGCTGCGTTCGATGTATTCCTGATAGTCCGTCAGCGCGGCGTCGTACTCGCCGTAGCGATAGTGCTGATCGCCGGCGTCTCGCACGGCAACCAGGGAGCGTGCTCCGCACCCGCCGAGAAAGGACAAACCAAGCGGGAGAACGAGCGATGCGGCGAGGAAATGGGAGCGATTCATACAGGGTTCCTTGGAGGTTGGCCAAGTGTACCGCAGAACATCGGACGGCCGCGCGGGCGGGGAAAAATCTCTACTCTACCCTCCCGCATGGCCCGTTGGGTACTTCTACTGCACGAGCGAACGGATGGGACCTGGCACTATGACTGGATGATCCAGCCGCCGGGAAATCTGCCGGATGCGAAGTTGATTTCGTTCAGGATTTCGGCTCGGCCAGATGAGCCATCCGTCTCCGCATTCATGGCGGTACGGATTGAGGACCATCGGGCCGAATACTTGTCGTTTGAGGGGCCGGTTTCGGGTGGTCGGGGCAAGGTGAGGCGTGTGGCAGAGGGGGAAGCGGAGGTACGACAGGACGACGCCACGTTTGTAGTCACTTTGGATGACCAGAGGACATGGATTGGCCAGCGACGGGCATTTGAGAACGCCGAATACCACTTCCGCTTGTCAAACGGTCCCTGGATCGGGCATACTGGAGAGCGACCGGGCGTTTGACTTCACGTCCGATTTTGAATTTCGGGGATGGGCAAGGTCGCAAGGAGCCCCGCGATGCAGATGCACACAATCGGTCCGATGATGGATTCTTCGTTCTCCGGTGGAAGTGGGGGAGGCGGAGTTGGGCGCGTGGGTGAGCAGGCGGCCGAGGCGAAGCCGAAGATCACGCACACGCAGGCGACCACGATCTCCAAGAAAACGGAGTGGAAACGCAAGCCGAACTCTGACGGCACTGGCTCCACGCACGTCAAGAGTTTTCACTGTCGACTCAACAGCGAGGCGATGGAAATAATGGATGGCCAGATCAACCAGTGGCTTGAGGAGCACGCGGAACTCGAGGTTAAACTTGTGAACACCACCGTCGGTGAGTGGCAGGGAAAGATCAAGGAGCCAGCGCTCATCGTGCAGATTTGGGTGTAACGCGACGATGTTGGCAACAAGATCGATCGACGGGGCGCTATTTGACGACCGTCGCGCTCGCGATCGCGGCTCTGGCGACCTTTGCCGCCTGGCGGCGGAGTTCGGGCACTGCCGTGTTCTCCCAGGTTTGAGCTCGGCGCATCGGACCAACAACGAGCACCTTGGGATTGGGTTCGCCATTACTCCCAATCGCGTAGCCGTCCTCGGTTGTTTCCGCACCCAGGCCGTGCGCGTCTGGAACTATCAGCCCGGAGCGTACGAGTTGTGAGATCAGAACATCATTGCAGCGCCCGACGTCCGCGTTTGGTCCGAGGCAGTTGATCACGCAGCCGGCCTTGAAAACTTGGGGCACATTTGAGCCACGTGGCCGAAACTGTGCGTCAATCAACCGGCCGTTGGGCGCGATGGAAACGACTCTCCCCGCGCGGATGCTGAGACGGCGGGAAGCTATCAGATCGGAAACGGCCGCGGCAGTTTCGGGGGCAGCGCGATGGCGAACGATGTCCCAGTAGGAACGCAATCGCGAAAGAAAACGGGCTCGTTCGGTACCGTCCATTCGCTTCCACAGCTCTGGGGTGATGCCGCGAATTGAAGAGACAACGTCGCGCCAATCGGTGCCGCGTACCGCGCTGTGCTGGACCGCAGTTCGGAGTGACCGAAGAAGTTCGCGGGCCGATCCATCCCACGCTCGGAGCGATGAGGGCGCATCACGATGTGAGGGTGGCCGGCTCGGTGACCGGTGTGGACGCGGGAGCAGACCGTGGCGAGAGATAGCCAAAATCCGTCCTTCGTGGTCCCCGGCAGCGAGTGACATGACCACGTCCATCATCGTCAGACCGGTGCCGATGATCAGTACTGGCTGGTCTGGAAGCACCCGGTCCAAGGCACCCGCGTTCCAGGGATTGCCGATATAGCCGGGATGCGTGAGCAACTCGTCGGAGGCTCCAGGCGGGGAAGTGGGCATGGAGTTGCCTGTTGCGATAATTACTCGATCTGCCGCGATCCGCTCTCCGGAGCTGAGTGTTACCGATGCCGAGTCAGTCTCGGTGGCCGCTTCGATACTCACAACCTCGCTGTGTACCTCACGAAGGCGACCGCCGGCTTCGTGGGATCCTGCCTTTGAGCGTTCGGTGGCCAGAATACTCTTGAGATATTGGCCGTAGATGCCACGTGGCAGAAATGAGCCGGTCGCCGCGTGCGGGTCGCGTTCTTGCGCCCAACGCAGGAAATGACTGGGATCATCATCGAACGCGCTCATGTTGCCGGCGGGCACGTTGAGGTAGTGGACGGGAGACGGCGTTGAATAGGCAAGACCCGGACCGAAACGCCCGGAGCGTTCGATGAGCACAACCTTGCACATGTGGTCGGCGCGCAGCACATGAGACGCCGTCAACGTTCCGCAGAAACCAGCTCCGATGATCACAATCGTGGTCACAAATAGAGGGTATCACAGGAGTTTGCTCAGGGCTGGACGAAGGCCGCGTCTTGCGTTTCTCAGTTGTATTTTCATCCGACGACGATCGGAGTGTCTGTGACCTTGAGAACCGGAACCGCCGCGATCAGCGACCGCGTGTACTCGTGCTTCGGAGCACCCACGACATCGTCGCGAGGTCCGATCTCTACGATCTTTCCAGCACGCATGACAGCCACACGATCGCACATGTGACGAACGACACCCATGTCGTGGCTGATGAACAGGAGCGAAAGCCCCAGTTCGCGCTGAATGTCCTTCAGAAGGTTGAGAATCTGCGCCTGGATCGAAACATCAAGTGCGCTGGTGGGCTCATCGCAAACGAGGAACTCCGGCTTGGTCGCCAGCGCCCTTGCTATGCAGATTCGCTGGCGCTGGCCACCGGAAAACTCGTGGGGATACCGATCCAGAACATGCTCGCCCGGCATGCCGCAACTCTCGAGCAGTTCCGCGGCACGCCTGCGGATCGCCGCCCGTTCGCATACCACGCCGTGGACACTCAGCGGCTCTCCGACGATGGCCCCGACCCGCATCCGTGGATTCAGTGATCCCGCCGGATCCTGAAAAATAATCTGCATCCTGGCACGCAACCCGCGCAACATTGCGGAATCCGCGCGAAGCAGATTGATCCCGCCGAAACGCACGTCACCACTTGAAGCACGAATCAGCCGTAACACGGCGCGACCCACGGTCGTCTTCCCGCACCCGCTCTCCCCGACCAGGCCGAGGGTCTCACCCTTGAGAACCTCGAAGGACACCCCATCCACGGCTGGGGTGGTTCCGGTGATTCGGCCAAGCACCGGCGAGAACGCCGGAAACTCGACGCGGAGGTCGCCGACCGTGAGCAGTGGGGAGTTATCGGGTCGGGGATCCATACCCAAGAGCGTATCGTCCCGGCGT
>JBKJOD010000360.1:0-4485 GCA_046593245.1 Phycisphaerales bacterium | reverse complement strand
CGCTCCCTTGAAAATGACGTGGTTGGAGAGGTCGAAGGAGATGGCGCGGGAGGGAATACCCAGCAGCGCGGCCGTTCCACCCAGGCGCAGGGCCTTGAAGCCGTCGTCGATCGCGCCGGCGTTGCCGGACATTTCCAGGAGCACATCCGGACCGTCGCCACGGGTGTGCTGGCGTATCTTGTCGATCCACTTGGGGTCGTTGGCCTTGTACGCCTCAGTAGCGCCGAGTTTCCTCGCGAGCTTGAGACGCTTGTCGTCCACATCAGTCACGAAGATGCGACTGGCCCCCGCGGCCTTGGCGACGGTGACGGCCATGAGGCCGATGATGCCCACGCCGGTGATCAGCACCGTCTTGGCGCTCACGTTCGCGCTCATCACCGTGTGTACGGCGTTGCCGAGCGGATCCAGCACGGCCGCGAGATGGTCGGGGATGCTCGGATGCACCGGCCAGACGTTCTCTTCCGGCACCGAGACGAACTCGGCGAACACGCCGTCGCGGTCCACGCCGAGAATCTTGGTGTCGCGTGCGATGTGCGCGCTGCCGGTGCGGCTGTTGTAGTCCAGCCCCGCCGTGATGTGTCCTTCAGCGCTGACACGCAGGCCGGGCTTGAAGCGTGTCACCGCCGAGCCAACGCGCTCGATCACGCCGACAAACTCATGGCCGGTGACGATGCCGACGGGAATGCGATTGGCGGCCCAGTGGTCCCACTCCCAGATGTGGCGATCCGTGCCGCAGATTCCGGCTTTTTTCACGCGGATGAGGACATCGCGCGGGCCCACGGCGGGGATCGGACGATTCGTCAACATTTGCAGGCCCGGACCGGCGTGGTGCTTGATGAGGGCGCGCATGACGCCGTTGGACGCAAGGTCCGAGGTGCTGGTGGTGAGCATGGCGGTGGGGGGGATCGGCTTGAGTTCGTGAGAGGGTGTGGCGGTTCGCATCACGGGAAGGATATGACGCGCAACTTCGAGAATCGTGTCGAAGCACGGCGCACGCCTACTCTGGCAAGACCAGATAAAACCCCGGCCCTTGGAGGGCGTCGAGCATCTTCAGGGTGTTCGGAACGCACTTGGCAATCTCTTCCTCGACATTGCGAACGACCACCAGCACCAGAACCGCGATCATCAGGGTGGCGGGGTTCTGCTCGACTGCATCCGCCTATCCGTGGTGATCATGGCCACGAAGCCGCCGTCTGTGGCTGCACGCAGGAGCAGGCCGTTCTTCAGATTGTCCCAATGCATCTTGCGTGTTGTGCGAACATCATGGCCGACGAGCATCGACTTCATTTGGCGCGGCACGCAGTGATCAAGAAGCACCACATGAGGCGCGAGCCCGGCCGAGGTGGCTGCTGGCAAGCTCCATCGCGGCGATGGCCTTCTCCTTGCTTACTCCGTCAAATGCGTCCAGAAACTCATTGAGGGTGTGCCCGGTTTCCAGATAGTCAAAGAGACACTGCACGGGCACGCGAGTGCCGGAAAATACCGCCGCGCCGCTCAGCCGCTCCGCATTGATGGAGATGACGCCGTGGCGCGGATCGCCGGGCAGTACCTGCTCCCCCTCCTCGGGGATATTCCGCTGACTACTTGAAGTGGAAAAGGCGTCCATGTGTTTCTCCGCGGCATTATTCGCATGCGGAGCGGCCAGAGCGAACTCACGGAAACAGCAGCCCCGGCATCTGTTTGGCCATCGGCATGAAGAACCGCATGACCTGGCGCAGATCGAGATAGTTGGTCTTTCCGGTCTCAACGAGTCGGTCGTACTTCAGCAACGCCGCGTCGATCGGCGAGGCATCGAACTCGATCCGCACCGTGCCCGTGGTATCGCGCATGTGCACGATCTCCGCCCACTGCACGCCCGCCTGCTCCTGGTAGCAAACCCGCAGCGTTGCGCTGGGAGAGCTTGAGCCCATGGGCGCTTCCGGGTCCGGCAGGTCCGCCGTGAGCAGGAACTGGCCGCCCGGCAACTTGCGGACGTTCGCCTGCTGGGCAAAGTCGTTTTGGATCATGCCCTTGAGCTGGTCGAGCTCGCCCTGCCGCGCCTTGCCCGAGAGCAGCATGCGAGCCAGTGATGCGAAGCGCTGCATCTGTTCCATGCTTGGGGCGTTCGCGCCGCCAGGTGCGCGGGCCGCCATGCCGAGCGTCACGCTCCCATGCCCATCGGGTGTTCTGTTCACGCTCGCGTGCAGGCCAGAGCCACTGACCGGTCCTCCGGCGCTCGCACCGGGACACATGATCGTGTTGAGTCCTTCGAAGAATGGCTCATCCACGCCGCCGATGTTCAGCAACACCCCGGTGCCCGCCATGGAGGCCAGCCCCAACGCCCGGGGTTCCGCAGCGGCCAGTTGCTTCACCGTCTTGTCCGATGCCTGCACGTACATCCAACCGCTGCCGCGCGTCAGTGCGCCCTCCGCCTCGATGTGCCCATCCGCCCATCCCGGCACACTCGCGTCGGTGGTGATGGTGAACTTGCCGTATGCAGCGCCGAAGTGGTCCTTGCCGTCCAGCGCGTGGGCATCGTCGAGTGTCTCGATCGAGACCGGCGCATCCAGGCGTACACGCATGAAGCCATCCACGGTGGTGCCGCGCGAGGCCACATGGTCAAAGCGAATGTTCACGCCGCCAAAGGTCTTGCTCCGCAGGCCGTTCAGGATAGTGGACGCCTGCACCGTGGTGCCCGGTTGCCAGATCACCACCGCTGCCACCGCAATGCACGCGGCCAGTGCCGAGCCCGCCGCCAGCCAGCGCGACCGCCGTGGCTGAAAAACATGCGAATCGCTCGCCGCCGAAGAAGCCGTCCCTGCCGACTCAACCAGTCGCAGCGACGGCGCGTTCGTCTGCTCGCCGCGCCAGGAGCGAATCTGTTCCGCCGTGGGTGTCGGTACCGATCCGACGCGGGAACCGACGGCGCGCAGATTGGAGTCCAGTGCCGCATCCGGCCCGCTCGCACTTGTGTTGTGATTGTCTGTCGCCATGATGAAGCTCCTGCGCCTTACTCGATCTCGCTCAACGCCTCCCGCAGCAGTTGCCGCGCCCGATACAGCCGTCCCTCGATCGCCCGTACCGACATGCCCATCCGCTTCGCCAGATCAACCTGCTGCGCACCCTCGAAGTAGTGCGCAAAGATCAGTTCCTGATCCGACGATGCGAGGGTCGTGATCGCCATCAGCAGCCGATCCTGCACCTCGCGTTTCTCGATCATCTCCTCCGGCAGTCGTTCGCGCGTCATGCGCTCCGCGATATTCACGCCGGTCTTCGCGTCCTCCATCGCCACGTGCACCGGGCGCGAACTCAAGCGCCGCCAATGCGTGTTCAACAGGTTCCGGGCGACGCCCCGGAGCCAGTACTCGATCTCCTTCTCCGGCACGCGCGAGGCGTTCTTCGCCGCCGCGGCCCAGAGCTGCTGCATCAGGTCCGCCGCCAGATGCTCATCGCGCGAGACACGCACGTAGAAAAACCGAAACAGCGATCCGCCCAATCGGTCATACGCCGCGGCCAAATCCGGCGGCGGAAATACAGTCGCCCCCGGAACTGATACGGATGGAACCCCCGTCACGTCTGGACGATCGGCATTCCGCGAGCGCGATGGATCGGCGTCGAGCTGCACCGCTCGCAGCGTAGGGCACGACATCCCCGGGCTTTGCACCATCCGCGTGTGGTCCTCCGTTTGCCTGACGGAGGGTGAATCGCGCGGCGGGGGTGGACCCCACGGGTCTGTGGGGGTGATAACGCGGGAACGTGGAGGAGTGGAGGGGTCGAGGAGTGGAGGAGTGCGGGATCGGTTCGTCTCCTCTACCCCTCCACTGGCCTTGCAAGCCGCTCACGAATCACTTCGCCCCATACTTGCCGCGATACCGCTCCTCCAACACCTTCTGCTTGTTGCTCAGGTTCACCTCGCGCCCGTCCAGAAATGCCATGGTGACATGGCTCGTCACCTCCAGCACATCCCCATCGGTCACGATCAGCGTCGCGCTCTTCTCCAGCCCGAGCGAGCCGTACTTGTCCGCGATCCCCAGCACCTCCGCGCTGCTGAGCGTGATCGCCCGCAGCCCCTGCTCATGGTCCAGTCCGTACGCGACGGCCATGCCCGCGGCGTTGGAAAGGTTTCGCTCGTGGGCGGTTTCCTCGCCGCTAGCGATGCAGAAGGTGATGCCCGCCGCGTGCAGCCGGGCCGGGAGCGTGAACGCATCGTCATAGGGTGCATCATCGCGCTTGGGAAACTTGAACGTGCCATCCACGATGACAGGAACGTGGTTCCGCTTGAGCAGATCGGCGCACAGCGGCCCATCGCGCCCGCCGATGATGACGCAGCGGAGGCCGTACTTTGAGCAGAGCGTGACGGCCTGGGTGATCTGGTCATAGTCCTGCGCGTGGATGAAGAGCGGGAGGCGGGTTTCGGGTTTCGGGTCTCGGGTTTCGGAGGAGGGAGCGAAGAGGCCACTCATCGCGTCGTAGCGAATGTCCGAGGGAAGTTTCTGGTCGGCGATC
>JBKJOD010000095.1:0-3884 GCA_046593245.1 Phycisphaerales bacterium | reverse complement strand
ATGACTTTCTTGACGTGGGAGGAGGGGGAAGTGACGGAGTGAGAGTCGAGTCCGTGACCTTCATTTGCCATTTGCCATTTGCCATTTGCCATTTCAAACGGCGAGAGCGGCGCGGCCGCGTGCAGGATGTCGAGCCCGACATCGCGCGAGCCGGTGAAGGCGATGACGGCGACGCGGGGGTCGCGGACGAGGGCGGCGCCGGTGGTCTCGCCGGGGGCGGGGCAGAACTGCACGAGATCGCGGGGCTGGTCGTTCTTCTCCAATGCGCTCCAGAGAATGTCGCACATCGCCTTGGCGATGCCGGGGGTCTGCTCGGCGGGCTTGACGATGACGGGGTTGCCCGCGACCAGCGCGGCGGTGGTCATACCGCAGCAGATGGCGAGCGGGAAGTTCCACGGGGAGATGACGACGGAGACGCCGCGGGGCTGGTACCACGTCTCATCCAGTTCGCCGATGAACGCGCCGAGGCGGGTGCGGGCGAAGAGCCGCACGGACTCGCGGGCATAGTACTCAAGGAAGTCGATCGCCTCGCAGGTGTCGGCATCCGCCTCGCGCCAGGTCTTGCCGGCTTCCTTGATCATGATGGCGGAGAGTTCATCGCGCTTCGCACGCATGGATGCGGCGGCATCGGTGAGCACCTTGGCGCGGAGCAGTGGGTCCGCATCGCGCCACGACTCGAAAAGCTTGTCGGCGGTGGAGACCATTGCAGCGCCGTGCTCGGGCGTGCGGTCGCTGGCGATCTGGGGAACAATGGCCTTGTCAACCGCCTGCGCGAATGCGGTGCGAACGGCGGCGATGGAGAAGTCTCGCATGGACTCGTTGAAGAACGGGCGGCCATCCCCGACGTCAGGGACGGCGGCGGAGAGCTTGTGCTTTTCGGGGGAGATGCCGGAGGATTTGCCGCCGAGTTCGAGGGCGATGCCGCCGGAGGCCGGAGTGCTGAGTTCCGAGTGCCGAGTGCCGAGGGCGCCGTTGCTTCCGCGTTCATGCACTGAGAGAGGCGTGTGTGGCGAGGCCAGCAGCACGCTCGGGTCTGCGTTGTCGAGGAACCCGGCCTTCAGCCAGCTCTCATTGGATGTGTTCTCCAGCAACCGCCGCACGAGGTACGCCATGCCGGGGATCATTTCGCCGACGGGTACGTACTCACGGATGCGGAGGCCCATTTCCGCCGCGGCGTGCTTGAGCTGGTCGGCCATGCCGTGGAGCATTTGCAGCTCGAGAGCGGCGTGCGGTAGGCCGCGGCGTTCGAGGCCCGCGATGGCGGCGGCGATGGAGCGGACGTTGTGGGAGCCGAGGGCGAGCTTGACGCCGGCGGATGCAGTCGGACCCCCTCCGATTCTCGCTCCGCTCGAATCACCTCCCCCGCTGGAGCGGGGGAGGGGGCAGGCGTCGAGGAAGATATCCGTCATGCGCTCGAAGCAGGCATCGGTTTCGCGCTTGGTCGGCCAGACGGGGCAGGGCCAGCCCATCTGCTCGGCGTGGATGACCTGATAATCCCAATAGGCACCCTTCACAAGGCGCACGGTGACAACGCGGCCGGTGCGCTTGGCCCACTCGCAGATGCGGCGTGCATCATCCTCGCCGCTGCGCAGGTACGCCTGCATCGCGAGGCCAGCTTGGAAGTCCACAGCTTCACAGCAACGCATGAAGAGTTCGAGTGTGAGGTCCTTGAGTGCGAACTGCTCCATGTCGAAGTTGACGAAGACGCCCTTGGACTTGGCGGCCTCGAGGATTGGCACGATCCGCTTCATCAGTTCCTTGATGGAGCCCTCGGTGTCGATTGGATCGACACGCGCGGAGAGTGAACTGATCTTGATGGAGACGTTGGTGCGCGGGATCGGCCCGAGGTGGTCCGACTCCAGCCGCGGATTCGGCTTCCACCCCCCGACCTGCGACGGAAGGTTGTTGATGAGGTCGAGGTACTTCCGCTGATAGTGCTCACTCTCGGCATCGCTCACGCACGCCTCGCCGAGCAAATCGACGCTGAAGGCGATGCCGTCGTTCCAGAGGTCTTTGAGATTCGGCAGCGCGCTGGCAGCATCAGTCCCCAGAATGAACTTGCTCGCCATTCCTTCGATCTGCGAGGTGATCGTCTTGACCGCCAGACCCTTGGCAATCCCGCCGGCCTTCAGGCCCATTTCGATCGTTGCGGGCACCTTCACGCCCGGCTGCGAGAGATAGTCCTGCAGGTGATCAAAGATGTCCTCGTTCGTCCGCAGCATCGGGAAGGCATCCACGAAGCGGAACATCTGCACTTTGAACTGCTGATCCTTCATGGACCATTCCATCAGCTTGTCGCTGTAGAACTTCGCACTCAGCAGGCCGGTTTTGTGGCCACGGGCGCGATCGAGCATGTCGCGGCCGATCTCCATGACTCGCTGCTCGCTGGAACTGGCGGCGTGTGCCGCGGCCGAGCTTGTAGGCGAGGGAATGGGGGCGGCGGGCTTGGGCTTGCGCGAGAAAATCGCCATGTCGGGATCGCTCCTGAGATCGTGTGCGGCCAAGTGTATCGCGGAGATTCGGCGACTAAACTTGTTCTGCCAAACGTTCCGACACACCCCGGAGTTTCTCGTGCCCGATGTTCGTCCAGCCCCCAGTGTTCTGTCCATCGGCACGTTCGATGGGGTGCATCTTGGGCATCAGGCGCTGATCCATCGCGCTCGGGAGATCGCGAGTCGGCACCCGGGGGCGCGGGTCGTGGCGCTGGTCTTCAAGCCAAATCCGCTGGAGGTGCTCCGCCCTGAGCAGGCCCCGCCGCGGCTGAGCATGTTCGAGCAGCGCAGGAAGTGGATTCTCGCGGCGGGTGCAGACGACGTCGTGCGGCTGGAGCCGACACCCGAGTTTCTCGCGGAAACGCCTGAGCAGTTCGTGCGATGGTGCGTCGACAAGTTCAATCCGATCGCGTTTGTGGAAGGTGATGACTTCCACTTTGGGCGTGCCCGGGCGGGAACGAACGCTTTGCTTGCGGAGTTCGGACGGTCGATGGGCTTCACGGTGGATGTCGTGCCGACACGCACGGTGGCGCTCACAGATCATCAATATGTACCGGCGCGGAGCACCATTGTGCGGTGGCTACTCGCTTCCGGACGTGCTCGGGACGCGGCGGTTGTGTTGGGGCGGCCGTATGAGTTGAACGGCACGATTGTGCGTGGCGATCGTCGGGGCCGCACCATCGGGTTTCCCACGGCGAACCTCGACACGGCCACGCTCATTCCCGCCGACGGGGTCTATGCAGCGGCGGCTCATCTTCCGGATGGCCGCGCGTTGCCTGCGGCTCTGAGCGTCGGCACGAAACCCACGTTTGGCACCCACGCCCGCACCGCCGAGGCGTTTCTGCTCCAGCCGGATGTGGATACTCGCACATGGGCACCGATCGCCGGACTGCCGGAATACGGGTGGAACCTGCGGCTGGAAGTGCTCGCGTGGGTGCGAGAGCAGGTGCGTTTTGATTCCCTTCCCGCGCTGCTGGAACAGATGGAGCGCGACTGCCAGCGTTGCCATTCCATCGCGATGGAGCATTTGTCGGTATCCTCCGCCCCGCGGCCAGCGCCGCAGGAGATTCTCGCGTGAACATGCCGACGGTCGCAGCTTCCACTTCCACCCACGCCGCAACGGTGCCGTGGTCCACGAACTCGACATTCGATCAGATCGCGGCCGATCTTCGGAAGGCGAGCTCGGTGGTCGTTACGACACACGCCAAGCCCGATGGTGATGCCGCGGGCTCGACGCTCGCCGTTGCGAGGGCTTTGAAACACGCGAACATTCCTGTGGAAGTCTGGTGCATCGGCCCGCTCCCCCGCTGGATGCGAGGCCTCTTCGGCTCCACGCCGCTCCGCGAGTTCACGCCCGGCAAACCGATCACGCCCGCGGATGGCCAGCCCTTC
>JBKJOD010000324.1:0-5050 GCA_046593245.1 Phycisphaerales bacterium | reverse complement strand
GATCGCATCCGCGGCCTGCTGCTGCGGCACAAACGGGTTGCCCCCGATGCCGCCAAAGGAGCGACCGTTGTAGGACTCAATGGTGTTGAAGACCGCGCCGGGGAGATAGTTGAACGACTGCGCGTAGGTGGTGCCCGCGTTCGAGCCGTTGCCGTTTACGCCGCCATGGTTGGAACCGAAGGAGGCGAGGAGAAGCAAGGGATTCGTCAGCAGTAGAGGCGGGCCATTGGTGGCGGATGGGTAGGAAAGATTCGGGCCGATAAAGAAGCCCGTGAAGTTACCCGCGGTGTCGGAGATGATGTTGGCGGTCGGGAAGCGACCATCCGCGAGCAGCAGCGTGCGCGAGAGAGCGTAGTCCGGGCCGACATCCAGCGGAAGCGGATTGCCGGAGCCGTCGATGGTGGAGCCATCCGAATCAAAGAGCAACTTGGCGGTGGCCATGGGGAAGGCCACATTCTGAGCGCGGGTGATGATCTGCCGGGCATCGGCGAGGGTATTGCCATCGACGCGGCAGACGAGGTAGATGTCGCCAGCAGTGAGGTTCGTGGGCGCGGTGCCCGCGGAGTTGAGCCAGAAGAAGCCCGCGAAACCGCCGCCGGGAGCGCCGAAGAGCTTGGTGGTGAGAATGTTCCGCGTGGTGTACGCGTTGATCCCATATGGGGAACGGAAGTAGGGGTTGGCGATCATGCCATCGGCGCGGCTGTCCGCCTGCGCCCCGGCCTCGCCCGCGTCGAGGGGCTGCTGGAGAAGCGAGAGCTCCGAGTCCACGGAGCAGTAGGTGAAGTTGCCGCTGTTTCCGGCGTTGAACGCGGCGTTCAGCCCGCCGGGATTGTCGCCGATGTTGGTGGCCAGCGGTAGCGTGTTTGAGATATTCTGCACGCGGTGCGGAATGCCCTTGGTGAGCAGGATGCAACGGACCCTGGTCGAGAGATTCTGCTGCGCGAGATACGCCCGGAGCGGATCGCGGAACGCGGACTTGAAGGTGGCATAGTCAATGTCCGCCTGCTGCGGAAAGACGCCAGCGGGAATCGCGGTGTTGACGGTGTTCGCACGGGTGGAGATATCCAGCGCATAGACGCGCGGATGGACGCCGATGACCGAACCCGCGCCGCCGGGCACCTTGGCGCTGCCGGCGTAGAACTCTGCGAGCGCGAGGGAATCCGGAATGCGCGAGTCATAGACAACCAGAACCTGCGACTCGCGGAGCTGCGCGAGCGCGGAGGTGGCGAGAGTGCTACCGAGCAGGGTGCACGCGGCGAGAACGGCGAGCGGGCGAAGGGAACGGAGGTTCGGCATGGGTGGAGTGTGATACAGGCGAGGGCGGGCGGACGATGTGGACTGAGAGACTCTACATCATGGCAGGGGAATATCCGCAGAAACGTGGTCTGAGGTGCCACGGTTGGTGCGGTGAGGCCAATAATTCGGGGTTGGAGAGTCCCAATCGAAACCAAACGGGGGATCGGAGAAGAGATGAGCCACAGATGAACGCGGATGGGACGGATCCGAGTCGAGATGGACGCCGCGGGGGCGAAGCAGGAGAGGACGCGAAGATGGGAGAGGAAGAGTGGGGAGATTCCCTCGCATGCTTCTTCCAACGATCTACTCCGCGACCCTCGCACGCTCCGAACCCTGCTCGCTCCTCTGCTCGTGCGGGTGATGCGGAACTTGATGAACGATTGAAAGAGAGATATGCCTACGCAGCCAGCTCAACCGTGTGTCGTGTTTGATGTGGATGGAACATTGACCGGGACCACCGGTGTGGACGATGCCTGCCTTGTGGGCGCGTGGGAGCAGGTGCTTGGGGCGCGGGGTGTCCAGACCGATTGGTCCAGGTACGCGCACTCGACGGATGAGGGGTTGACACTCGAAGTCTGTCAGAAGACGCACGGGCGCGGACCGACCCGCGACGAAGTGTCGCGGGTAAAAGACACGTTCTTCGGGCTGCTGCGGGAACGGATCAGTGCCAACACCGCCTGCTGCGTCGCGGTGCCCGGCGCGGCGGAACTCATCGGCGCACTCCGCGCCAAGGGCTGGCGCGTCGGCATCGCCAGCGGGGCGTGGGAGGAATCGGCGCGGATCAAGCTCGCGGCGGCAGGAATGGATGACACGGTGCGTGATCTGCCGGGCACTTTTTCGCACGCCCGCTCCCGCGCCGGCGATGATGGGGCGGGGCCGCTGACCCGCGAGGAGATCGTCACCGGCACGCTCGTCAAACTCGGGCGATGGTCCGGCGGGCGCAACGCGCCTGCGGTGTACGTGGGCGATGGAGTGTGGGACGCCAAGGCCGCGCGGGCTCTCAAGATCGGCTTCGTGGGTGTGCGGGTGGACGGGCGCGAGGAGCGGCTGCGGGCCGCTGGCGCGGAGCGGATCGTCCATGAGTACACGGATATCGCGGGTGTTCTGCGGATGATCGAGGAAGAGATGGCCTGAGCCCACGCCCGAGGAGATTGGACTCATGGCAATGCTCAGCGTGGCGAGCGATGGTGCGGTGCTGATCGCGGTGAAGGCCGTGCCGGGTGCGAAACGCGATCAGGTCGCGGGCGTGCTTGGCGAGCGGCTGAAAGTCCGCGTGAGCCAGCCGCCGGAGGATGGCAAGGCGAACCGTGCGATCTGTGCGCTGCTGGCGAAGGAGCTGGGTGTACGACCGAGCGCGGTGCGTGTGGTGCGGGGGGAAAGCTCGGCGGAGAAGGTGGTGCGGGTGGAGGGGATTGGACTTGCGGTGGTCGATGCAAGGTTTGCATAACGGAATCCAGCGTCGAGAGTGAGAGCGTTCGAAGAGAGGCCGATGCGTATACTTTGGCATGACGTACCGGGGCGTATATCGAGATGGAGTCGTTGTCCTTCAGGGTGATGTCGCCCTGCAGGAGGGCGAGGCGGTGGAAGTAAACACCGCAAGGCCCAATCGCGCGACCATCGCGGTGCCGAACAAGAAGTCGCTGCGGAGTGACGCTCCTGCGAAGCGCACCAGAGGGACGAAAGCGAAGAAAACACAGTCTCGCAAGAAGGTTCAGGACCTTGCGGCCTTCGGGATCTGGAAAAACCGGGCCGAGTGGAAGGGATTGTCCACTCTGGAAATCATGGCGCAGCTCCGAACCCGTTCGCTGGGACGCACGAGTGCGGATCGCTCTTCGCGCGGAGGATCGCGTGCGCGCAAGTAAATACCTGCTTGATTCTTCGGTGCTCATTGACCTGTCACTTGGTCTCGAAGAAGCCGGCGCGTTCGTGGCAGAGTTGGGCGCATCTGCACTGATGATCCACCCTGCAGCGGAGGCGGAACTACTGGCAGGAGCGCGAGACCTTCGTGACCTGAGATCGCTCAACGAGCTTGCTCGACACTTCCGGCGCGTTGCAATCACGGCGAGCGACTTCGATCATTGTCTCGCGTTCGTGTCACGGCTCACGCTTTCGCACGGCGTGGGCTGGCCGGACTGCTTGATCGCGGCGACCGCACTGCGATTGGACGCGAGCGTTGTCACGCTCAATGAAAAGCACTTTCGTGCTGTTCGTGGGCTCCGTCTCATTCGACCCTACTGAGCGTTGCTTCAAGCGGGCCACGGCTTCGGCACCGGATTGATCTCCAACCCGATCTACGTTCGCAAGTCTGCTCGCCTCGTCGCGCCGGGCGTGTCACGCAGGCCAGTCACACAGCTACTCCCGCTTCTGCCCCCACCGCACCCCCGCCTTGCCGCCACGCGCCGGAAACATCGCCACATCGCTGCCGACCGCGAGCATGGTGTGGCGGGCATCCATCCCGCTCAGGAATCCGAGATCGGGGCCGAACACACTCGCAAAGTCCACGCGGACCGTCGAATCCACCGACGGGTGCCAGCCCCAGATGGGATGGATCACCTCATACACCATTCCCGTGCCGCGGATGTCCAGCCCGAACACAAACGGCCGCTCGGTGAGCCATGACTCCAGCGACTCGCCCGGATCACTATCACCGGCAGCTCGATCACTGGGTTGCTCTGCTGCAACACTGATGCGAAGCCCACCGCCTTTTTTCATTTGCGATGTGCCATGTGCGATCTGCGATTTCTCCCCTCCCCCGCGTACCGCCGGCTTGGTCCCCACCACCCGCAGCATCTGCTCCTCCGTCTCCATGATCTTGGAGACGTACGACCCCGGTGCGAGCCCGCCCCGGGGCCAGGCCCACCGATACTCCGCGCCGATCAGCAGCGTCTGCTGCTTCACCTCATCCACCATCGGCGCTGTTACGCACGGCTGGTTGTACCACCGCCGCAGCAGCCACGCGATGGTGCGCGAACTCACAACCTCGCGGATGTACACCACGCCACGCCGCCCGCTCTCCCGCTCGCGCACGCAGACCCGCAGCGCGACCGAATCAAACTTCCCCAGCCGCGGCCAGCGCACCCCCATCACCCGCACGTTGCTCGCCGCGATGCCCACCACGCTGACCGCCGCGCCCGGCCGACCATCGCCCAGCACCATCGTGGGATGCAGATCCACCTCAATCCCGCCTGCGCCCACAGACGCGGGGATGTACCGCGCCACCGCCCCCGCCGGCGCGGCCCACGTCGCCATCGCGATGTGAGACCAGCGGGCTGTCATGGTGGGATGGGGCATGAGGACGAGAGAGTAGAGGAGTAAAGGAGTTGAGGGGTAGAGGAGTGGAGGAGATCGTGGAAGAGCCGCTTCAGCTCGGGCGAGTCAGAGTCCAGCGATCGGCATGAACGATCATCGCCACAAGCATTTTGAGTATGGCCTCATATTCACGATACAGAGTACGGGCTTCATCCTTTGCAAGGTATCCGCAACTGACGGCGTGTTCGAGCCAGACTTGCGTCTCCGCTGCCTCCGCCTCCGCTTCGTTCAGCTTATTGACAAACGCGGCCTCGTAACGGCGTCGCCGCCACGCCTCGGCAATTCCAGCCGTGATTGATCTGGACGACCTGCGAATTTGGTCCGTCAATGAGTACATCTCTTCCTTGGGAAAACTCTTGCTGTACGCGAAGATCGTTTGCGATGCCTGAAAAGCACGCCGATAAACGTCCAACTGTCGATGCGAGCGAATGAGCGTGGCCATGAG
>JBKJOD010000405.1:0-2958 GCA_046593245.1 Phycisphaerales bacterium | reverse complement strand
CTTCGCTCGCCGCCGCGCCGACCTCTTCCTCCTGTGCTGGCTCATGCCCGCATGGCTCCTCTTCGAGTGCATCGCCACCATACTCCCGCATTACACCATGCCCCTCTACCCCGCGATCGCCCTGCTCACCGCCCGCGCCGCGTGCGCGGCGATGGCCCCGACTTCCAAGCTGCTCCGCTCCGCATTCCACCGCGTCGGCATTCTCCTCTGGTGCGGCATCGGCGTGATCGGACTCGTGGGTTCCCTTGGCGCACTGACGGAGTGGGGGGGATATGACTTCTCTTCTTCACCGCTTGGTCGCCTGCCAATCGTCGCCGCGGCAATCGTCATACTCGCGTGCATCGCCGCTGCGTGTTTCGTCATCATCCGCCGCCACGCCGTGATGCTCGCGCACATGCTCGCCGTGTGCGCCGTGCTTCCGTGGTGTTGGGCGTCGCTCGCGTGGGTGCTTCCTCGCTCGCGCGATCTCTGGATCAGCCCGCAACTCGCCGCGATTGTCTTGCGCGAACAATCCCCCGCCCCCGCGTCCGTCGCGCTCATCGGCTATCAGGAAGACAGCGCCATCTTCCTGCTCCGCGGCCGCGCCGAGCGCATCGAGCCCACGCAACTCGCCGACTGGATCGCTCGCAACCCCACCGGCCTCGTCACCATCGAGCCCGCCCGTGCTCCGGACGCAGCGAAGGACGCTGCCGCGTTGCTCACCCGCGTTTCCACCATCGACGGCTACAACTACAGCATCGGCAAGCGGGCCACCATCGAGGTCTACGCTCCACGCCCGCGCCCAATCTCGAACCCATAATGGACCCCAACTCCCCGCCACCCCCCTCCGGCCTCGTCCTCGTGGACAAACCCGCGCGCCGGGCCATTTCTTCAGTCACTGTCTGCCGCGCCGTCAAGCGCAAGCTCGCCGCGGGTGGCGTCGTAGACCCGAAGCGCAAACGCAGCATCGCCGTCGGTCACGCGGGCACGCTCGATCCGCTCGCCTCCGGTCTGCTCATCGTCCTGGTCGGCCGCGCCACGCGCCTCTGCGAAGGGCTGATGCACGGCGAGAAAACCTATGTCACCGATATCGACCTGCTGCACTCCTCGCTCACCGATGATCTTGAGGGCGATCTGATTCCCAATCAGATTGATTCACCTCCAGACCGCGCCACCATTGAGCGCATCATCTCCGAAAAATTCATTGGCGTCATCCAGCAGAAACCCCCGGCGTACTCCGCGATTCGCGTGGATGGCAAGCGCGCCTACGACCTCGCACGCAAGGGCAAGGCGCCCGAGATGAAGGCACGCCCGATCACCATCCATCGCATCGATGTGCTCGCCTACGAGTTTCCCAAGCTCACCATCGAAGTCCTCTGCGGCCGCGGCACCTACATCCGCACCCTCGCCCGCGACATCGGCGTCGCCGTCACCGGCCATCCCGCCGTGCTCACCGCGCTGCGGCGCACCTCAATCGGGCCGTACCGCGTGGAAGATGCGATGGGCCTTGAACAGATGCCCGACACGCTCACCGCCGCCGATCTGCGAGTGCCTGTCTGAGTATCAAATCGCCGCGAGTCCCTCCGCGATCTCCGCACTCGCCACCCAGCGAACGCATCCCTCATCCACCAGCAGCGCAACGCCCTCACCCTGCAACGTCGTTCCCGGCGCGGCCATCGCGATTTCGTTTGGCAGATTCGTCACCCGCGCCTCCACCTCGCGCCAGCGGCAGATGCGAGGATCCGCGATCGTCAGCCGTTGCACAGCGCACTCGGCCAGGACACCTGCAATCTGCACCGCGAGCGCGAGCCGCGAGCCCTCATCCACACACGCGATCGATCCCGAGCTTGGTGCTTCGCTGCTCATGTTGCATCTGCCGGTCCATTGTCCGTGATCGCATCCGACTTGGGCGCGGGAATCGGTGGCGGTCCCGCGGCGGGCGCTTCCGGTGCACTCGCCATCGCCCGCGTGCCCTCCACGATCCCCGGCATCCACACCTCGCTCATGTCCTGACCATCCACCAGTTTCCGCATCGCAAGATACAACACCGTCGATCCGGACCAGATGTAGGAGACGATGAACGCCGCGGGAATGCCCAGCGCGGGAATCAGCGTCCACAGCGAGACCAGCCAGTGCGTTCCGCGATTGCTCAAGGGCGCGGTTGATGCCGGCGCGGTGCCCGGGTGGTTCGGCAAATCCGAGAGCGCGTGCTCGCCGCGATATCCACTCCACGCGAGGCCACACTGCTGCGCCACGAACACGCCCAGCCAGCAGATCACCGCGATCACCGCTGCCAGCAGCAGCATCTGCACGATCAGGATCGCCAGATAGATCACCAGCCGCAGCGGGCGCGCGAAGACGAACGAGTACGCATGTTGCACCGCGTCCACCGCGTCTGTCCCTTCGCACGCGACGGACGGAATCAGCAGCGGCCACCCGACCACGAACGCCAGCATCACGATCGCCGCCACCACGCCGCCAAACAAGAACAGCGGCCAGAGCAGACCTCCCAGCAGATTCACGCCGCCGAAGCGAAACAGCACAAACCCGCCGAGAGCCAGCCCGAGAGCGATCCCCCACACGATCAGCAGCGGCCCGACCAACGCAAGCAGCAGTGATCGCCATCTCCCCAGCGCAAAGCCGACCGACTTGGGCCACTCCAGCATCACCCCTTGCGCGTGCTCGCACGCCGCTGAGCGGCAGATCGCCCCGCCCGCAAGTGCGGTCCACAGTGCCATCAGCGGCACCGCGATGATCGCCGCCCACGGGTGGTTGGTCAGCACATACGTGGGGGTTGCAATCATGGAATCAAACAGTTGCCGCGCCGGCTTCTCGCCAGCCCGCTCGTCGCGCCCGGCCGCAGCGGCGAGCGCATCGAGCGCAACCACGCGTGAACTGGTCACCAGCGCATTGCCGTTGGCGTCGTTGTCCAACTTGTCCGAGAGCGCGGCCAGCAGCATGAATCCGACGATGAAGACC
>JBKJOD010000336.1:0-3430 GCA_046593245.1 Phycisphaerales bacterium | reverse complement strand
AGAGCGATACCCGAACTTAGGAACGACCGCCCGGCGTCTTGGCCGGCCGCGACTGCCACGCTTCCCAGCAGCGATGTTCCGTGAGCCATCGGAACGCCGCCGCCCCCTCCCGATCAGTCCCACAAGATCGCGTCAGTCCCCGCACGATGGCCACTGGGATGCGCGCCGCGGCGTTTTCCGCCAGCGCATCTCCACAATGTTGGACGCCCCACACCCAGGAAAGTTCCGGTGTGATACAGACTACCCCATGTGCGGGTTCTGGTCAGTGGGAATATGGATCGCACAATTTCGATCAAGCCCATCATCTTGCTCGTATTCGAGCATGATTCCGGCACCGTTTCGACGCGCGCTCGACATCGGTTTCAAGAAGCAGCACGGATGTCCACCGGCGCGATCCTCATCGCGAATCGGCAACTGTCTCAATCTTTACAGAAACCCCATCCGGCACGCACTGCGCGGCCGTGAGCGAGAGGCACCTGGAATCATTCTCGCACGGCGACCCCAGAATGCACGTCGCCAGATGCACCGCATCCGACTCGTTCCGCGGCAGCGACTTCTGCGGCCCAGACAGCGCCACCACCAACGCGTGATCCGCGGAGACCGTGCACGCCTGTCCGACCGAAACGCATTTGAGCTCCTGCGAGGTCACGTCCGTCAGGCACTTGTTCTCGGACCATTCGTGCGGCTTCATTTTCACGCACTGCATCTGCCCGCGCGAACCGCGGTAGATCGCCATCACCATCGAGCGTTCGACGTTGCCGGGGTCAACCCGATCAGCGGCTGGATTGGTCATGGTGCCGGCAGCAAGCATCGCTTGGTTGGTGTTCTCCGCAGGCCCAACCTTTGGCAGAGAACGCACGATGAGGTTGTCTTTGGGTATCCCCGCGGCGTTGCCCGCACTGTTGGTGGCAACCGCAGTCGTGATCGGTCCGCTCGAATGAAGCATGGCCGGAAGCGCAAAGACCAGCGCCAGCCCGGCCGCAGCGGCAAGCCCCATGCCCACCCTTCCCGCGCCCGATGCGAACCAGGCGCGGTGGCGCACCACCACCGGCTCACCCTCGAACCGCAGCCCCGAAGCATTCGCGTCGGATTCGAGTTGCTCGACCTCCATCGCCATCCGAACCAGATTGTTGATATGTCGATCGTTCATGGCAGCCCTCCATCGTGATCCGCGAGCAATGCACCGTACAAACCAACTCGTTCCCCACCACCCGATCCACTCCCGCCCCCCCGCACACTCCCCGGTGCGCGCCCGGGTTTCGGCACGCTCGCGGGACTCGGAGCATCATCAGTCTCCCAGTCATCAGCCGCGAGCCCCCGTGCCCGCAGATAATCCCGAATCTTGGCATATCCCGCGTGCTTGCGGATGTTCACGGTGCTGGAAGAGAGCCCCAGCCGACGCGCCAGCGCCCGATCGGATTCGCCCGCGGCGATGGCGCGGACTACGGCACGCTCATTCTCAGTCAGGCCGCCCGGACCATCATCGCGCAGCAACGCACGAACATACTCGATGGTCTCGGCCAGTATGTGCGCATCATCCGCCGAGCCCGGGCCGATCGTCAGCGGCGATGAATCGATGTGATCCCCGCCGAGCATGGCAGGAGCGCCGTCGATGTATCCCTGATCCCGCGCAAACGAACGCAGATGCGTCAACCACGCGTTGTTCCCCACGGCATACACGAACGTCGTGATCGCGGATCGCTCCGGGTCGTACTTCCCCTCGGTGAAGGCCTTCCACACGGAGGTCCAGGTTTTCTGGCAGAGTTCGTCCACAAGGTCCTCGCGCCCCGCGCTGCGCTTGAGCAGAAGCCGCCGCAGCCCCGCGCCCACCCGCCGATGGATCTGCTCGAAGGCCGCGTGATCTCCGGCCATCGCCTTGGCCGAGAGATCGCGCAGCGTCGGCGACTCGCCAACGCCCCGACTCGCCGCGGCGGATTGCGTCTGACTGCTGAGCATGGGCTTCGATCTATCCATTGAGTTCTACAACCGGGCCGGAGAAACGTTCGGTCGAATCTTGGACGGCCGATGCCTCGGAAACACGTTCAGCGGCCGTTCAGGTCCGAAAATCAACTCTTTTTTGGCAATCGCGGCTCACTCCACCTGGGCCTTTTTTTCGCGCTCCGTCATGACGGCCGCGCCCTTCGAGTTGATCACATGCTTGATTCCACTGCCCGGCAGGCCTTCCAGCCGGATAGTCACCATGTGGTGCATTCGGACTCCGGGAGCATCGGGGGTTTCGATCGCCGACTCCGCAACCACCGGTGCGCCCCTGAACACGCAATACACGCCAAGCCCCCATGCCTCGTGCGTCTTGACTCCGGCGGCCACTTTGTACGACGCATATCCCGTCACGCCATCGTGCGACCACTCGCTCACGCCGGGTGGGTCATACGGCATCTCGGACTGATAGAAGTACACGCGCCCGCCCTCGCCGTTCCAGATCGTTTGATATTCCTGGCAATGCTCCACGAACAAACCGTAGATCGTGACATCGTTGCCATTCACGATCAGTCCGTTGCGATTCTTGTTCACGTTCCACTTCGCGCCCGCGCCGTGATCCGCGCGCCAGAGCCAGAGATTATCGCCCACCACATTGCTGCTGTTGATGGTGACAAAGCAGCGGGCCGATCCTGCGATCGCGCCTCCGGCTCTGCACACAATGTCATACAGAAAGATCGGGTCGGCCGCGTGCGAAACGTCTGCGCCGGGAGTTCCCACCTGCAACAGCGTCGGCGACTCCATCTCCGCCGCGTCGAATATCAAACCCGCGATCTGTACGCCATCCACATCCGCAATCGTCATCGCCGGCGTTCCCTTGTCGGGCACGAGCGTCGGATAGCCAAGCCCAAGCACGATGGTGCGCGGCCTCGACACGCGAATGCTCTCCGCGAGGTGATAGATTCCCGGCGTAAGAAGCAGGTGCTTGCCGCTCTCCAGCGCGGCGTTGATCGTCGCGGCGGTGTCCTTGTCCGCTCGGGCGAGATGGAACTGCTCGATCGGGATGCGTGTCTCGGCGGCCCGCGAAACGGTGTCCTGGTTTCCCCACGTCGTGCCCTTGCATCCATTCGCGTTCAAAGCAGGAACGACGACCGCGTATCGACCATCATCACCGATGAGCAGATATGGTTTCTCGCGGATCAGCGGCGTTTTGTCCACAACCGTGAACGGCTTCGCCGGCCAAACGCCCGAGGGCGGACTGGTCGTGCCGAGAAACACCATGTTCCAGTTGCCGCCGTTCCAGCTCTTCCATTCGACGTTGCGCGAGAGCCACTGCTGCTGAGATCCGGAATTCACTGTGCCGTCGATCCGGCAGTCGGCAAGAAACCCGCCGCTGGACCATCCGCCATCCCAGAGCGCCAGATCGCCCCTGAGATGCACACGACGCAGCGCCGTTCCCTGCGACACCGCCCAGACATTCGCCCGATGCGCA
>JBKJOD010000290.1:0-5373 GCA_046593245.1 Phycisphaerales bacterium | reverse complement strand
GATCGCGTGAGTTTCAAGAAGGGCTGCTATCTCGGCCAGGAAGTTGTCGCGCGCATGAACGCGCTCGGCCACCCCAAGCAACGGCTTGTCGGCCTCCGCATCGAGCTGCCCCCCTCTGACAACACGCCCGGCGCGTTCGGCCTGCCGGACATGCCGCAGGCCGTCACCGGCACACCCGTGGTCGCCGCTGATGAGCCGGGTGCTCCCGTCGTCGGCGCGGTCACCAGTTCCTGCTGCGCCCCCATGCTCTCACAAGCACACATCGCCTTTGCCATGGTCAAATGGTCGCACGCCAAGAACGACACCAAAGTCTGGGTGCAGCTCGACGACCGCCGCCTCCCAGCCACCGTGCGCGAGTCGCTCATGTTCTTCACGCGTGGTTGAAGCATTGTGAACCGCTTTTGATACCATATCGCTGATCGCATCTCGGAGGGCTTGACGCATGTGGTGGGTATTTGCTGCCCTGATGGGCTCGCTTCTGATCATCGGTATTCTGCTCATGCGCCGCCGCGCCGCGGCCCGCTCCAGCGAGCTCGTCTCAATCGTTCTCCTGCGCCAATCGCCCCGCGTGCTCTCCGAGTCCGATGTCCGCGGCATGCTGCGTCGCGCCGATGCGCCAGCGTGCGATCTCATGCCACTGCCTCCGATCGCGCCCGAAGTCTCCGGCTACATCGTCATGCACGACCAGTCTCCCATGCTCTACTTCATGTGTGCCGCACGGCCATACTGCGACGATCCACAAGCGGAGTCACTCAAGTTCGAGGACCCACGAGGACGCGCCGCATACGCAGCTCACAAGTCCTGGGTCTCCATCGACGCCGTCGGCGGCATGCCCCCAAAGAACATCCGCGACAAGGTCCTCACTCTCATGGCCCGCATCGCCGCCGAGCTGATGGATCACGAGACCACGCTTGTCTACGCCACATGGCTCGATCGCGTCGCGCTCCCGGGAGCTGAGGCCGAGACCGCGCTCAAGAGCGACCACCCGCTCTCAATCTTCCAATCTGACGATGAACTGAACTCGCCCATCATCCAGACCCAGAAGAGCGATGAGTCCATCAAGCGGGCGATGGCCGAGGCGCAGCGCAACTATCCGACACTCCTCGCCGCGTGGGAACGCGCGGGCAAGGAGAGCAACGCGATCGTGAAGGGAAAGTTTGAGCACGAGGGACAGGCAGAGTTCATGTGGGTCGCCGTGGAATCCGTCAGCGACACCAGCATCACCGGCGAGCTCGGCAATGAGCCGGCCCACATTCCCGGGCTGAAAAAAGGCCAGCAGGTCACTATCCCCCACGAGGATGTCGCCGACTGGGCCTGCGCCATTGACGGCAAGATGCAGGGCATGTACGT
Organism: Phycisphaerales bacterium; assembly: GCA_046593245.1. Taxonomy (GTDB): domain Bacteria; phylum Planctomycetota; class Phycisphaerae; order Phycisphaerales; family UBA1924; genus UBA4658. The sequence continues at coordinate 4,023 of JBKJOD010000290.1, read as the reverse complement.
CGAAAAGATTCTGATGCGCAAGGGCAAGCGATGACCCGCGTCAATCACCATCACGGCTGACCGATCGCCCGATACACCATCAGCACATCATCATCTATCCGCCGCACACGCTCCAGCGTGAACCGCTTCGCATCCGCGAGCCGCTCCGCCACCCGCCCCCGCGCAGCGGGCTTGGCCTGCTCATCCCCGAGGAGCATCGGCGCGATATACACGTGCGCCTCATCCACCATGTTGTGTTCAAAGAGCCGTCCGAGCAGTCCCGGTCCCGCCTCAATCAGCACGTTGGTCACGTCGTACGTCTCCGAAAGATGCCGCAGCACTCCATCGACGCCGACCTCGCCTTCGCCGCCATCTTCGCCCGGCACACCGATGATCTCCACGCCCATCGCCGCCAGCGTCGCCGATTTGCGTTGCTGCTGCGCGAGCGCGAGATCCGAGCAGTAGATCGTCAGCGGTGCCTCGTCGATGGTCCGCACGATCATCGCGCTGTCCGAGATTTCCAGGCCGGGATCGATCACCACCCGCCGCGCGATGCGCCGCCGCTTCCACCCGCCGCGGGCCGTCAGCACCGGATCATCCGCCAGCAGCGTTCCCACCGCCGTCACGATCGCATCCACCCGTGCCCGCAGCCGATGCACGCGCCGGCGCGACCGCTCGCAACTGATCCACTTGCTCTCGCCTGTCCTCGTCGCCACCCGCCCGTCGATCGTCTGCGCCCACTTCACGATCGTCCACGGCAGCCCCGATGCCACCCGCTTGATGAACGGATCACTCAGCCGCACCGCGTTCACACTCTCATCGCACCATTCAAACTGAACCCCCGCCGCACGCAGGCGTTCCGCCCCATCCAGCCCCTTCGGGTGCGGATCCTTCCGCGCACACACCACCCGCGCGATGCCCGCTTGCACCAGTGCATCCACACACGCGGGCTGCTTTCCCTGATGCGCACACGGCTCCAGCGTCACATACGCCGTCGCACCCTGCGTGGCCTCACTCCGCCGCGCGGCATCCGCGAGTGCTTCCGCTTCCGCGTGCAATCCGCCATACATCCGGTGATGCCCCATCCCGATGATCCGCCCATCGCGCACCAGCACGCACCCGACCATCGGGTTGGGTTCAACGTACCCGGCGCCGCGCAACGCGATCCGCGCGGCCAAATCCAACATTTGCTTCGCTTCGCTCACTCGCATCCCCTCACGCCCTCCGGATCATGGCGAGCCGCTCACTCGCGCTCACCACGCCCTTCGCCTCTTCCAGCCACCGCCACCCATCGCCCCGATATCCCGCTGTCGGTTTCAGCTCCGGCAGCCGCGCACACCAGTACCTGTTGAACCGCGCCATCATCGACTCGCGTGTCAGCTTCGCCAGCATCGATGCAAGTGCCACCGGCAAATGCTGCCGCTCGCTCTCAACGAGGAAGAGGACATGCATGTGCCGCGCGGCACCATCATCACCAACGCCGCGCATCTCGTAGCGGCTCTGCGTCTCTGAGTGGTGCGTCTCCTGCACCTCCACACCCGGAAACGCTCGGCCGAGCATCTCCGCGTAATACGAACGCCCGCCCTGCCGATCGCAGATCACCCGCACGCCGCCGCTGGGCTCCGCGCCGATCGCGCCGTAGCGATCCCAAATAGTCCAGAGATGCTCAACCAGCGCGGCCTCCGTCGCCGCGGCCTTCGTCCCCGCCGCTTGCACCAACTCATTGAACGTACCTTCGCCCATCGCCTGACAGCGCATCTCCAGTGCCCGCACACCCGCCTGTTCCATCGCGATCCGCAGCGTATTCACCGAGATGCCGATCGCGTCCGTACTCGTCGCCATCGGCCAAGGCGCGGCATCAACGGCATACCAGGGCTCGGTCGGCACACCCGCGCCGACGCGCTCAAAGAACTCAGCATCGTGACATGGACATGTGGCGCTCGGTGTGCCATCTGGAGCGCCACCTGCGGGTACAGCTAGTGGTTCGAGCACGCCGAGGAAGGTGAGCACGCCACGCTCAAGATGCGTGAGCGGGTGCTTGCTGACGCTGGAGTTGGAGAGTTTGAGTTTCTTGGAATCATCCACCGCGATGCGCCGACGCTTGTCACCCGCGTCGCGGCAGACCGCCGAAGAGAGCTGTTTCCAGAGGTCCGGTGCGGGCTCGCCATCGGACCACTGTTCCACATGGAACACCGACATGCCAACGCACAGCGGCCCCAGCAAGGGGCCGTAGCCAGCTTCGTCGATGCCTGCGTAGATCAGGGGCACGGAGCGATGGTACGGGATTGGCGATTGTCGGTTGGTGTCAGATCAGAGCCAAGCGGCGTAAGCCGCTGGTGCTTGGAGTCTCACAAGGCCCAAAGTTATTCGGGCCGCAGCGGCCCGAATGCGGCTCGGAGAGCCGCACCACCCAAAAAGAAAGACACGGGCTGAAAAGCCCGTGTCACTTCTTTCAATGCGGTCGAGAGGACTTGAACCTCCACAGGGGTGAACCTACTAGAACCTGAATCTAGCGCGTCTGCCAATTCCGCCACGACCGCTCTTTTGACGCCCGACAATAGGCACAATCGGTCGAATCGACAATCGGGATCGTCTACTTCGGTCTGTGCGTCTTCGGCTTGCAAATGGCCTGAAGAATCCGAGAACTCGCAAGGCTTCATCCTCAGCGTGTGTGGAAACGCGAAGCGTCGGCCACCACGCCGACGCTTTGCGTTGGATTGATCTCGGCTCGTCTTGGACGCATCGGGGCGGAGCCCAGGGCGGCTCCACTACGGCACCCGACTCAAACTTCCCGCGAATCATTCTTCGTCGGGGCTCTCGACCTCTTCCTCGCCTGCGGCGGGCGCGCCGGGCTTGAGGGGCTGGGCGGCCTTGAGCGCAAGCACTTTGCGGCGGATCTCGTCGAAGAGCGCGGGATTTTCCTTGAGAACCTTCTTGGCCGCTTCGCGTCCCTGACCCAGACGGGTCTCGCCGTAAGAGAACCAGGAGCCGCTCTTGTCCACAACGTTCGTGTCCACGGCCAGATCAATGAGATCGCCGGAGAGGGAGATGCCCTCGTCGAACATGATGTCGAACTCGGCATCGCGGAACGGGGGCGCGACCTTGTTCTTGACGATGCGGGTGCGGACGCGATTGCCCACTGCGACATCGCCTTCTTTGAGCGAGCCGGTGCGGCGAATGTCGATGCGAACGGAGGCGTAGAACTTCAGTGCGCGCCCGCCGGGGGTGGTCTCGGGCGAGCCGAACATCACGCCGATCTTCTCGCGGATCTGGTTGATGAAGATGACGGTGCAGTTGGAGCGGGCGATGATGCCGGTGAGCTTGCGCATCGCCTGGCTCATGAGCCGCGCTTGCAGGCCCATGACGGCATCGCCCATTTCACCCTCGATTTCCGCACGCGGGATGAGCGCGGCGACCGAGTCCACGATGATGATGTCCACGGCGTTGGAGCGGACGAGCAACTCGCAGATTTCCAGCGCCTGCTCGCCGGAGTCGGGCTGGGAAACGAGCAGATCGTCGATGTTCACACCGATGCGCCGGGCCCACGAGGGGTCCATCGCGTGCTCGGCGTCGATCACGGCCGCCACGCCGCCGGTTTTCTGGGCCTGGGCCGCGACGGTGAGGGCGAGGGTTGTCTTACCAGAGGATTCCGGGCCGAAGATTTCGATGATGCGGCCGCGGGGGATGCCCTTGCCGCCGAGGGCGAGGTCCAGCGAGATGGAGCCGGTGGAGATGCCCGGGATGGCGAGATACGCCTTCTCATCGAGCTTCATGATCGAGCCCTTGCCGAAGGCCTTTTCGATCTGACCGACCGCTTGGCCGAGGGCCTGGAGCTTTTCCTTGGTGGGCTTGATCGCTGGGAGAGCGACGGGGGCCGTGCGTGCGGTCGCTTCGGGCTTCGCCTCGATCTCGGCGGTGCCATTTGCAGTAGCGGACTCTGCGGACGTACGGGAGCTAGTGCGGGCCATGCTGGCCCTCCTTTCGAAACTTGCCGCGGGTGGCCGGCTTGGCTCGCTGTCGTGCGCCGTGAGTCCGGTTGCTTGG
>JBKJOD010000140.1:0-8578 GCA_046593245.1 Phycisphaerales bacterium | reverse complement strand
CGCCCCGGCGGCGAGCGCGGCGATGGACTTGATGGCGGTGCGCCGGGAGAGATCGTTGGAGTGTGTCATGTGTGTCATTGTTTCCGAGGTTCAGACATCGCAGATACGAACGGCTTCCCGAAGACTGGTCATCGGGTCGCGTGTGGGGATGAACTCCTGCGCAAGATAGCCGGTGAAGCCCTTGTCCACGATCACCTCGCAGATAGCGCGGTAGTTGAGTTCCTGCTTCTCATCCAGCTCGTGCCGCCCGGGCACGCCCGCCGTGTGATAGTGGGCGATAGCGTCGAAGTGGTCCTGGATGGTGCGGATGACATCGCCCTCCATGATCTGCATGTGGTAAATGTCGTAGAGCAGCTTGAAGCGCGCCGAGCCAACGGCCTGCACCAGGTCCGCGCCCCACGGCGTCCGATCGCACATGTAGTCCTTGTGGTCCACCTTGGAGTTGAGCAGCTCCATGATGATCGTGACACCGTGTTTCTCAGCGGCAGGCGTGATCCGTTTCAGCCCAGCCGCGCAGTTCTTCAGCCCTTCCGAATCGCTCATCCCCTTGCGGTTGCCCGAGAAGACGATGATCTGCGGAATCCCCGCCGCCTTCGCCAGCGGCAACATGCGTTCAAGCTCGGCGATGAACTTGTCATGGTTCTCGACACGGTTGAAGCCGTCGCCGATCGAGGTCGGCCCCATGCCGATGGCACACGAGAGCCCGTGCTTGGTGGGCATCGCCCATTCCTTCTCGGTAAGCAGCTCGACGGACTTGATCCCCATCGCGGCCGCGGCGGTACAGAGGTCTTCGAGTTTCGTGTTCCCATAGCACCAGCGGCAGACGGATTGCTTAAGGCGACCCTTGGTCGCCGCCGCGGGCTTCGCTGGTTCTCGTTGCCGTGCGAGTGCGCCCGCGGCCAGCGCACCGGTGGCGAATGCGGATGTAGCGATGAAGTCGCGGCGATTCATTTGATCTCCGATCAAACCAACTCGACGGGCTCGGAGAGCCGAACCCCCCAGATATCAGATCAGCAACGTCTTGCCGGGAACCGCCACTTCGGGGACGGGCATGGAACCGAGCTCAATGGTGGCGGGAACAAGGTCGAGCTTGGAGTTCATCGCCTGCTCCCACGTCACGCTCTTGCCGGTGTACGCGCTCATGCGCCCCATGATGGCCATGAGCGTGCTCTTGGCGATTCGCTCCGCCTCGTTCAGATACGGGCCTTTGCCGGTGATGCTGGCGACAAGATCCTTGTGCTCCTGCTCGTAGGGATTGGTCTGCTCGCCGGTGAACTTCCACGCGCCCTTGCCGTGAATCTGCGCGAAGCCGGAACGAAGCACGGCGCGGCCTTCGGTGCCATGAATCACTTCCTCCACGCGGCTGTTGCAGCCGTCGATCTGCCGGCACTGGCTCTTCACCGTGCGTCCCTCGGCATACTCAAAGTCGCAGGCGAAGTGATCGAAGACGTGGCCGTAGTCCGGGCTGGTGCGGACCTGCCGCCCGCCCATGGATGCGACGGACTTGGGCGTTTCATCCATGAACCAGTGGGCAACGTCCAGGTTGTGGACATGCTGCTCGGTGATGTGGTCGCCGGAGAGCCATGTGAAGTACAGCCAGTTGCGGAGCTGCCACTCGGTGTCCGACCAGTTCGGATGGTCGGCGCGCTTGTGCATCCACAGGCCGCCCTGATTCCAGTACACGCTGGCGGAGAGCACCTTGCCGATCGCGCCATCCTGCACGCGCTTGACGGCTTCGAGATAGCACTTCTCGTGGCGCCGCTGCGCGCCGTTGACGACCGAGAGCTTCTTCTCGGTCGCCTTCCGCGCGGCTTCAAGCACCGTGCGGATGCCCGCAGCGTCAACGGCGACGGGTTTCTCGAAGAAGACGTGCTTGCCGGCCTCGATGGCGGCGGCGAAGTGCAGCGGGCGAAAGCCCGGGGGTGTGGCGAGGATGACGGAATCCACGCCGCTGGCGAGGACTTTCTTGTACGCGTCGAAGCCAGAGAAGCAGCGATCATCGGGAACCTGCACGCGATCGCCGAAGTTGTTGTCGGTCTTGGTGAGTTCGGAGCGTGCGCCGCTGAGGCGATCGGGGAAGGCATCGCCGAGGGCCCAGATCTGTACATCGGGCGAGGCGTTGAGGGCATCCACGGCCGCGCCGGTGCCGCGCCCGCCGCAGCCGATGACGCCGATCTTGAGACGGCCGCCCGCATCATCGCGCGAGCCGAAGCGGGCGAATGCGGTTGGGATGAGCGTGGTTGCGGCGGCCGCAGCGGCGGTAGAGGCAACGAACGTGCGACGGGAAACGGCGGGGAGGTGCGACATGAAAGGCCTTTCGATGATCGCGGAACGAGGGCCCGGGAGTCGGGTGCAGATTCAGCATACCACAGAGTCACCAGAACGGTGGCTCATTCGCACGGGGCGTGGCGAACTGTTTCTGGCAACTGTGAGCAGGTGTTGCAACACCACGGGCAGCAAGCTGCCCGTGCCACCCAAACACAAAGGTCATGGGCATCAAGACGCGAAGAGGGCGTCCATTTGGGCTGAGATTTCTTTCAGACGGTTGCCATCGCCGCCGCGGACTTCGGCAGTGGCCCAGTTGCCTGCCGGAAGCGTGGAATACCCGATGCGGTCGAGCGCGGCCATGGTGGCGGGCCAATCGGCATCGCCTTGGCCAAGTTCAACCTCGAAGCCCTTCCAGAGACCTTCCTTGTCGCGCTTCTTGCGGCTGAAATCCTTGATGTGCAGGCGCGAGATGCGGTGGGCGAGGATGTTGATCCACTGCGCGGGCCAGCCGAAGTTGATGACGTTGCCGATGTCGAAGTGGAAGGCGAAGGGGAGTTCGGCGGCGTCCGGCTTGGCGGCGCCGCCGGGCTTCAAGCCGTTGATCTCGTCGATGTATCGCGCGGCTTCGAGTGGGCTGAGGAGGAAGCTGTTCCAGACGTTTTCGATGGAGACTTTCACGCCGCTGCCTTTGAGAAGCGGCGCGACCTGATCGCGGAGCACGGCCGTCGTGACGGAGTAGGCGTCCTCGTACGAGAGGTCTTTGTTGACGATCGCGGGGACGAGGAGGATGCTGGTGGCGCCGAGTTCCTTGGCATCGCTGATGCAGGTGGCGATCGCATTGACGGCTTCGACGCGGGCGGCGGAACTGGGGGCGTTCAGCGGGATGCGCCAATGGACAGAATCAACGAGGCCGTGGACTTTGATACCGGCTTTGCTGGCCGCGGCCTTGATGTCGGTGAGCGGGATCAAGCCCGGGGAGTCCATCTCGACGCCCTCGAAGCCGGCATCGCGGAGCATCTGAAACTTCTCGGTGAGCGTCGCGCCATCGGGGGCTTGGATCATGCCGAACATGACGGCTTTGCGAAGCGTGCGGCGGGGAGATGGGGGCTGGGGAGTGGGGACTGGGGGTTGGGCGAGGAGAGAGGGAGTGAGCGCGGCGGTGGCGGCGAGGGCGGAGGTGGTGGCGAGGAAGTCGCGGCGGGTGAGGGGCATTTGTGGTTCCCTGAAGAAGATTCACCGCGGAGGGCCGCGGAGTTCGCGGAGCAAGACAGCGAAGCGTTGTGAATAGAGCGAATGAAGCATCTCTCGCTTACGCGAGAGGCTCCTTTAGGCGAACTTTGTTTTGCCCGGAATCGCCACCGGCGGAGTTGGGAATGGGCCGTCGAAAGAGAGGGTTTCGGGAACGAGAGATTCGGTGGAACTCACGGCTTTGTCCCAGGTGATGGTCTGGCCGGTATACGCGGCCATTCTGGCCATGAGGGCGAGGGTGGTGGAGTTCACGCCGCGGACGGCGTCGTTGATGGGTTTGCCGGCGCGGATGGAGGCGAAGAACTCGTTATGCTCGACCTGATACATGTCGTCGATCTCGCCTTTGTGTTTCCAGGTGACGGCTCCGGCGCGGTCGCGGGTTTCGTAGATGGGCTTCCAACCCTCGACGGTTGCGGAGCCGTTGGTGGCGCAGATGTAGTCGGAGTTGTCGCTGGGGCAGCCGTCGATCTGGCGGCAGGTGTGGAAGCAGCGGCGGCCGTCTTTGTATTCATACACCGCGCCGAAGTGGTCGAAGACGTTGCCGTGCTCGGGGCCGGAGCGGGCGGCGCGGCCGCCGACGCACTCGCATTTGATCGGCAGCTCATCGTTCATCGCCCAGGAGAGGCGATCGATGGAGTGAATGGCCTGCTCGACGACATGATCGCCGGAGAGCCAGGTGAAGTGCCACCAGTTGCGCATCTGGAACTCGAGATCGCCCCACTCGGGTTTGCGGGGGCGCTTGGTGAGCGTGGAGGTGTGGTAGTCAGTGTGGACCGAGACGACATCACCGATCGCGCCGGAGTGGATCTGGTTGAACGCGGCACGCATACCGGTGTTGTAGCGCCAGCAGAAACCAACGAGGAAACCGAGGTTTTTCTGCTTGGCCTTCGCCGCGGATTCCAGGACGCTGCGGAGGCCGGGGGCATCCACGGCGAGGGGCTTTTCCGCGAAAACGTGTTTGCCTGCGTCAACCGCGTATTTGATCTGCTGCGGGCGGAAGGCGGGATAGGTCGTGAGCAGCACGACGTCGATGCCGGAGTCGATGACTTTCTTGTACGCGTCGAAGCCGGTAAAGGTGGTTTCGGGAGTGACGCGGAGTTTTTCGGCGGCTTTGTCGCCGAGTTCTTCCTTGATGGCTTTGAGGCCAGCTTCGGCGCGATCGGGGAAGACATCGCCAAGCGCGGTGAGGACGCAGCCGGGGTCGGCACTGAGGGCCTGCATGGCGGCGCCGGTGCCGCGGCCGCCGACGCCGACGATTCCGACGCGGATGGTGTCGCCGCCGCGGATGTGCGCGGCGGCGCGAAGGGCGCGGGGCGTGATGAGGGCGGAGGAGACGATGGCCGCGGTGGTGGCGGCGGTGGTGGATTTGACGAAGTCGCGGCGGGAGAGGTCGGTGAGCATGGGCGGTCCTCGGGAGAGATTCACCGCGGAGGGCCGCGGAGAACGCGGAGAGTGGCGGGGGTGCGAGTCAGGGTTTGGGATCTTTTTTCGGTTCGGACTTCAACTCGGGCTTGGGTTGTGGTTTTGATTCCGGCTTGATGTCGGCCTTCACGTCGGGCGATTCGCAGACGATGCGGAAGCCGATGAACGGGGCATTGGCCAGCCACCATTTGCTTTTGGGGAGCTGCGGATCGGAGGCGTTCCAGGCGCGGTCGGGGAGCTTGCGGGCGGTGGCTTTTTCTTCTTCGGATGGCCACTTGAAGGAGCCGCCTTTGATCACACCCTTTGCATCCGACGTGTCGCACCACTCGGCGACGTTGCCGTGCATGTCGTAGAGGCCCCATGCGTTGGGTTTCTTCTTGGAGACGGGGTGCGGGGCATCTTCGGAGTCGGACTCGAACCAGGAATACTCGGAGAGTTTGCTTGCATCATCGCCGAAGCAGTACGGGCCTTCGCTGCCGGCGAGGCAGGCGTGCTCCCACTCCTGCTCGGTGGGGAGGCGATAGACGCGACCGGTTTTCTTGCTAAGCCAGGTGCAGAACTCGGCAGCGGCGAGCCGGGACATGCCGATGGCGGCGAAGCCCTCGTGGCCGAAGCCGCGGTCAGGCGGGAGATAGGGCTTGGTGGGACGGGTGATGCCGTCGGGGCCTGCAACACCGGCGGCGGCGGTGGTGGCGGATGCACCATCGGGGTTGTTCAGCGCGGCCTGAGGTTCGTCGAGTCGGTAGATATAGACATCAAACGCTTCCCAGGTGATTTCGGTTTTGGAAAACCAGAGGGGCTTGATGCCTTTGATGGCATCGCCTGGGATCGGCAGCAGCTCGATTTTGTAGGCGGCGGAGGGGACTTCCTGGAGGAAGGGTTTGACGGAGAAGGTGGCGGGGTCGAGAGCGGCTGGGGCCGCGGGGGGTTGGGTGTGAAGAGTGGCCGTCAACAGGAGAGGGAGGAGGATGAGGGGGACCGTAGAGTTCATGGGGGTGGTCCGGGGAGATGGGAGGGAGCGGGGGAGAAAGACATTCGGGCCGCGGCGGCCCGAACATGGGCTAGAAAGCCCATGCCACGGAGAGCAAAGGCACTCGGGCCGCGGGGGATCGAACATGGGCTAGAAAGCCCATGCCACGAGAGCAAGGCACATGGGCTGGAAGCCCATGCTACGGAAGAGAGAGTAACTGATGATGCGGTGGGTCGCAATGGTGATGGTGTGGATGGTGGGAATGTTCGCGCTGGGGTGCGCCCATGGCGGTGGTGACGCGGCCAGAGGTGAGCGGGAGGAGCGGTTTGAGTTCGTGCGGGTGTGCATGGGGGTGCGGACGGTGGTGACGGTGTATGGGCCGGATCGGGAGACGGCGCTGGAGGATGCGGCGGCGGCGTTTGCGCGGATCGGGGAGATTGAGGATGTGCTGAGTGATTACCGGCCGCGGAGCGAGGCGATGCGGTTGTGTGCTGGGCCGGTGGGCGTGCCGGTGAAGGTGAGTGATGATCTGTTTGAGATGCTGGCGGTGTGCGAGCGGATATCGCGGGCGACCGATGGGGCGTTTGATGTGACGATCGGGCCGGCGGTGAAGCTGTGGCGCGAGGCGCGGCGGACGGGGGTGTTGCCGAGCGCGGAGGAGGTTGCACGGGCGCGTGAGTCGATCGGGTGGGAGAGCGTGCGGCTGGATGCTCGGGCGCGGACGGTGACGATGCTGAAGCACGGAATGTTGCTGGACTTCGGGGGGATCGGGAAGGGGCACGCGGCGGAGTGCGCGGTGCGGGTGTTGCGGGCGCGGGGGCGAGCGCGATGTCTGGTGGCGCTGGCGGGAGATATCGCGGCGGGTGATCCGCCGCCGGGAGAGCGCGGGTGGAGGATTGAGATTGCGGGTATGAGGGGGGAGTTGCGGCTGGCGAATGGCGCGGTGTCAACGGCGGGAGATGCGGAGCAGTTTGTAGAGATTGGAGCCGTGCGGTATTCGCACATCATCGATACACAGACGCTGGTGGGGATGACGGCGCGGCGGGTGGTGACGGTGGTTTCGTTCGGCGATGGATGCGGGACGCGGGCGGATGGATTGGATACGCCGCTGTGTGTGCTGGGGGCGGAGCGTGGGCGCGATGTGGTGAAAAGGTTCGGGCGGACGGCCGCGCTGATACACGAAGCGGAGAGAGGCGAGATGCGGGTGATTGATCCGAGCGGGGTGTTGCGCAAGGTGTGGAATGGGGACGCGAAGAGATAACGCACCGGGATTTTCGGGACGTGTCAGCATGTCGGTTGGGTTTGTGCGGGTTTCGTGGGTGTGATTGGAATGAAACCAAGAAAGCGATTGCATTCGTTTTGAGACTTGGTACGCTCCGCCCCGGATCGGAGCGTTGTACGGACGGCGCGAGCAGTTCTGCCCTGTTCGATGGCGTTTCGAAGCACACGCGGAGGCCGGAGCCGAGAAGCTCCGGCCTCTCTTTTTTTTCGCGGAGATCGCGAGCTTCCTCTGCAGCTCTGATCGCCCGTGTGAAACTGCAGGGCAACGACCGAAGCGCGGGCAGACAAGAACGGTGCGCCGGATGCAGGCGCGATGCGAAGGCCTATTCGTGATTTCAGGTGGGGAGCGGATGGGTGCCGAAGTTCTCGCGTGAGAGCGTTTTCGGGGTGTCGCGTGGGGCCGCATGTATACTGCCATCATGGCATCAACGCGGGCTGGCAGAGTGATCGGCGCGGCGTGGTCGGCGGGTGTCGGCGCGGCGGTGGGTGTGGTGGCGCTCGCGAGCGCGGGGGGTGTTGGTGATGTTGCTGGCGCGAGCACTCCCGCGGGTGGATCGCGGGCGTTTAGGGCTGGGGATGGGAATGCGAGCGCGGTGCGGTATGACCGGGATGTCCGGCCGCTGCTCTCGGATCGGTGCTTCAAGTGTCATGGGCCGGATGCGGGGACGCGGCGTGCGGAACTGCGGCTGGATCAGCGGGACTCGGCGACGGGCGGTGCGAATGGGGTGGCGGCGATCGTGCCGGGGGATGTGGAGGGGAGCGAGCTGTGGAAACGGATCAACTCGAGCGATGCGGAGGAGCGGATGCCGCCGCCGCAGGCGAACAAGCGGCCGCTGACGGAGGAGGAGAAGGACCTGCTGAAGCGGTGGATCGCGGGAGGCGCGGCGTATGAGCCGCACTGGTCGTTTGTGGCACCGGTGAAACCCGCCGCGGCGGAGGTGAAGAATGGGGCGTGGGGGAAAAACGCGATTGACTCGTTTGTGCTGGCGCGATTGGAGAAGGAGGGGATCAGGCCATCGCCGGAGGCGGACGCGGAGACGCTGGTGAGGCGGGTGTTTCTGGATTTGACGGGGTTGCCACCGACGCCGGAGGAAGTGGATGGGTATTTGAAGGAAGCGGGCTTCCACGCGAACGCCGCCTCCGTCACTCGCTCCGCTCGTGATACCTCCCCCGCCAGGGCGGGGGAGGAGGGGGCGTATGAGCGGCTGGTGGATCGGTTGCTGAATGAAGAGCCGTACCGGTCGCGGATGGCGGAGCGGCTGGCGACGCCGTGGATGGATGCGGCGCGGTACGCGGATACGTGCGGGATACACACGGACAATGGGCGGCAGATGTGGGCGTGGCGGGACTGGGTGCTGAATGCGTATCGCGACAACATGCCGTATGACC
>JBKJOD010000008.1:0-4987 GCA_046593245.1 Phycisphaerales bacterium | reverse complement strand
GCCGCACATCGGGCGACGTGGCCGATCTGGGCGATCGTCGGCATCTACGGCCCGCTCTCGGGGGCGATGTGGCCGATCGTTGAGTCGTTCCTCGCGGGCGGGCGGAGCGAGGGCGAGTTGCGCTCCGCAACGGGGCGGTTCAACGTAACGTGGTCATCCGCGATCGTGTTCACGCTGCTGGCGATGGCACCCCTCGTCAAAGACCACGCGCTGCTGCTGCTCAACGCTCTCGGCATCGTTCACCTCGGTTGCGTCGGAATTGTCGCCTGCTTTCAGAAGTCTCCCGCCGCTCATGAACACCATGAGCACGCGCGCCCGGTGATCTACAAGCAACTGCTCACATTCCTGCGCCTGCTCCTGCCCGTGAGTTTCATGTTTATCTCGACACTTTCTCCGTACATGCCTTCCGCACTGGAGCGCATGCAGATTGATGCGAGTTGGCAGACCGCGATCGCCGCCGTCTGGCCCGCCGCCCGCGTGGCAATGTTCTTCACGCTGGAGCGTTGGCACGGCTGGCATGGGAAGTGGACAACCCCGATCATCGGCGCGCTGCTGCTGATCGCCGCGTTTGTGTTTCTGATCCTGGTGCCGCCAATCGCACCCGCGGGGCTCGGGCTCCCGCTGTTTCTGCTGGGGCTGATCGGGTTCGGCATCGGCGTCGGGATCATCTACGCCGCCGCGCTCTATTACGCGGTTGAGGTCGGCTCATCCGGCGTGGATGCAGGTGGAACGCACGAAGCGTTGATCGGGATCGGGTACACCGCCGGCCCGATCTGCGGCCTGGCTGGTCTCGGCGCGGCTAGCGCGGGGCTGGTTGCCAAGGAATCCGCGAACCTGGTGATGCTCGCACTGGTGGTGGCCGCGGCCTTGGGAGCCGGCACATTCGCACTTGCCAAGGCGGCCAGGATGAAACGAAGTGGTTCTTGACCCCGAAACAGAAAAAGAGGCATCCAACTGGTGCCGGATTCCTGCCCAGAGAGCGTCCTGATGGAGCAGGGGACCAGCGATTTGGCTGCCGCAACCGCCACAGCAACGCCCGGTAGCCATGGGCTGGGCATGATTTGGGGTGTTTCTTCCCTCATAGTGAGGAGTTCCCACTCGCCCGGTGGCTTAAGTTGGCCGATCCGATGTTTGCGTCTGAATTTGGCTGACCCGTCCGCGTCAGGTCGATTGCTGAGGGTTGCGGGCCTGAGCGGGCTGACGAAGCCCGCAAGAACTACTCGGACCTTGTGACGTACTCTCTCCAGCGGCCAATCGCCGCTTGAACACCACCTGTAGGAGTTTCCATGAATATCCGTTTGGCTCGCCGAAAGCATCTCGCCGCCGTTGCGGGCCTGGCACTGAGCGTCTTTGCTGGATCGACCTTCGCGCAGGCCGTGGACGCTCCAGCCGCGCCGCCCGCCGCAGCCCCGTCTGCCGATCAGTCGCTCACGCTGCCGGACATCTCCGCCCGCATCTGGGCGGATGCACGCAAAGGAAACAACGCCGATCTGGTCAACCTGCTGAAGTCGCTCCCCGGCGGAGACTCGGCTGAACTGACGGCACTGCGAGCCAACGCGGCATCGTTGGAGAAAAACCTTCAGAAGCGCGAGGAACTCCGGACCAAGAAACTCGGTGAGTTGCAGAAAAAACTGGATGATCAACTCGCCAAGGAAGGACCGGATGCGCTGAGCGAATCCCTGAAACTCGCGGTCGAGACGTTCCTGGTCACGGATCGCCCGACGCGTGACAGCTTCAAGCACGACGCCAAAATCGTCTCTCTCATCAAGCGCGCCGCCACCGCAGCGCAGGAAGCCGAGGCACGCGGCGACTGGTTCAAGGCGAACGAACTCTTCTATCGCGCCCATCTGCTGCTGGAAGAAGAGGGCACATACAAGCAGGACTCCAAACGCGTCGGCATGCGGCTGAACATGATCCGCCTGTACGCGCCGCAGGCCTTCTGGAAGCTGCGCAACGACGAGCGCATGAAGGAAAACGACAAGCTTGAGAAGAAGAAGCCCCCGCTGCCGCCATACAACGGGCTGGGCGAGGACTTCCACGAAAAGCTCGGTCTGATCGATCCCGGCATGGTGATCCGCGCCGTCAACACCGCGAGCCGGCAGCAGATTGATCGCGTCACGCTGAAAGACGAGATGCTCGGCGGCATCGATCAGCTCCGCACGCTTGTGACCACCACCGATCTGAAAGACGCCTTCCCCGCGCTGGCGGACAAGGCCAAGCTCGACGAGTTCAACAAGTTTCTCAACGAGTGGACGGATCGGATGAACACCCCGGGCATGATCGCCACCGTGAAGTCGCTCGCGGACTTCACCGAAGAGGTGCTCGCCAAGAGCAAGGCGACCGTCGAACTCGGCGACGGCGTGGTGCTGCACGAGTTCGGCTCCGGCGCCATGGGCAAGCTCGACGATTTCTCCGCGATCATCTGGCCGGATGAGTTGGCCCGCTTCAACCGCATGACCGAGGGCCAGTTCCGCGGCGTCGGTGTGCAGATTCAGATGGACGATGAGAGCCAGATGATCAAGGTCGTCACGCCGCTGGAGGGCACTCCGGCGCAGCGCGCCGGCATTCGCACCGGCGACCTCATCAAAAAGATCAACGGGCAATCGGCGATCGGCATCTCGCTGAATCAGGCGGTGGACCTCATCACCGGCCCGGTGGATACCACCGTCATCATGACGATGGAGCGCAAGACCGAGAAACCCGACGACGCCGGAAAAGACATCACCCAGGACATCGACTTCAAGCTCGCCCGCGCGGTGATCCCCATCGACAGCGTCAAGGGCTGGCGGCGCACCGGCTCGAAAGAGACCGACTGGGATTGGTTCATCGATCGCCAGAGCCACATCGGCTACGTGCGGCTGCTGCAGTTCACCGATGAGACAACCCACGATCTTCGCCAAGCCATCCGCGCCATGCAGCAGAGCGGCCCGCTTGGCGGTCTGATCCTCGACCTTCGCTTCAATCCCGGCGGCCTGCTGACCGAGGCCGTCGGTGTCTCCAACACATTCATTGACAAGGGCACCATCGTCTCCACCGAGGGCACCGTGCAGGGCGAGATCAAATCCGCCACGCCCGGCGAGAGCATGCTCAAGGGCGCGCCACTGGTGGTGCTCATCAACGAGGGCTCCGCCTCCGCCAGCGAGATCGTCTCCGGCGCGATCCGCCACTACTCCGACAAGGGCGACATCAAGGCCGTGCTCATCGGCGAACGCTCCTTCGGCAAGGGCAGCGTGCAGAACGTCTGGCCGCTGGCCACCAACGCCAAGATGAAGCTCACCACTCAGTACTACAAGCTGCCCGACGGCCGCATCATCCACCGCAAGCCCGGCGCGGCCACCTGGGGCATCGACCCGCACCTGGCCATCGACATTCTCCCCGAGACCGAGTCCGACGCCTTGAAGCTCCGTCAGGATGTGGATGTGATCCCCATCGACGACAAGGGAAACATGGTGCAGAACCCCAAGACGCCGCGGCAGGATCCCAACAAGCTGCTCGATGACGGGCTTGATGTCCAGCTCCAGACCGCCTTGGCGATTCTCCAGGCCCAAGCGGCCGCCCAGCCCGCCCAGGCCCGCATCCCCTGAATCTCCTCACTGGGAATCCGATTTGTTCCACACGCCCCGGGCCTTCCCGGGGCGTTTTACATTCCTATCATTCCTGCTGGACCGACGAGGTCACACGATCGCATCCTGTTTGGTGCGGCGTCCACAGAGTTCTGGCAAGGAAAACGCATGGCTTCCGCGACGAAGGCACCCGAGATGACCACCAACCAGACGCCCCGGCGCGGCGTGTCCGCCAACCTGCCCGCCGCGACGGTTCACAAGTGGCTCAAGGACATGCTGCTGATCCGCGAGTTCGAGATTCGCTGCGCGCAGGCGTATCAGCAGGCAAAGATCGGCGGCTTTTGCCACCTGTACATCGGGCAGGAAGCGTGCGCAGTGGGCACGATCGGTTCGGTCAATCCGGATGATCCGATCATCACCGCCTATCGAGACCACGGACACGCGCTGGCCCGCGGCATGGACGCGGGCGCGTGCATGGCGGAGATGTTCGGCAAGTCCACCGGGTGTGCCAAGGGCAAGGGCGGTTCGATGCACATGTTCGACCGGCCGCACTGGCTGTTCGGCGGGCACGGCATCGTCGGCGCGCAGACCGCCCTCGGTGCCGGGCTGGCATTCGGATCGCGGTATGAATGGGAAGTACTGGGCAAGGCCGTGACGCGCCCCGACGGCACCGAGGCGGGGCCGAATGAGAACATCGCGCCTAAGAAAAAAGTCGCACTCTGCTATCTCGGCGACGGCGCCCTGAACCAGGGCGTGCTGCACGAGGCGATGAACCTCGCGGGATTGTGGAACCTGCCGGTCATCTACATCGTCGAGAACAATCGGTACTCGATGGGCACCGCGATCGAGCGCGGCACGACCATGGCCCACGATCTCCGCGCCAAGGGCGCTGCATACGGCATCGAGTCGCTCCGCATCGAGGAGGATGAGGGGCTGGACATCCTGCGGCTGTACGACAAGTTCAAGCCGTTTGTGGATGAGTGCCGCGAGAAGCAGCGCCCCGGCTTCGTGGACCTGCAAACATACCGCTATCAGGGCCACTCCATGTCCGACCCGCAGAAATACCGGACCAAGGAAGAGGTCGAGGGTGTCAAGGCAAAGGATTCGCTGGACCAGCTCGCGCTCTACTGCATGAACGAAAAGAAGACGCTCACCGAGGAGCAGTTCATCGCCATGCAGCGCGAGGTGAAGGAAGTCGTCGCCAAGGCCGTGGCCTTCGCCGAGGAATCCCCGATCCCAGATAGCAGCGAGCTGTACACGGATGTCTACGCGAACCCTATGAAGAACCTCAGCCCGATTGGGGAGTATTCGCACGGGGCCAAGAATCCGTTGCTGTGAGCGATCACGCATCCATTCTGTTGCTCGCACAACAGGGCCAGTTCCGCTGGTTCGTCGGCACGTATTGCTGCGGCATCCCGCTGGTG
>JBKJOD010000472.1:0-5456 GCA_046593245.1 Phycisphaerales bacterium | reverse complement strand
GTAAAGAAACCTACCGCGTCCCCATTGCCTCACTCATGCGCCAGCAGTTTTTCGGCAACCAGCGTGGCACAATGCGCATAGACATGCAGGCCATTCGCAACCTGGGCATCCAGGTCTCCGGCGAGCCCCGCCGCGGCGAAATGATCGTTCACAGTTTTCGTCTCGATAAATAGTCGCTGCTGAAACAGTTACGGCATAGGATTATTGCGGGAGACAACGAGCCGCCATGATCCAAAGCGACCAAAATCAGCGTGAAAATGAGGGTTCGACATCCATCCGCGATGTCGCGCTCGCCGCCGGTGTCTCCATCGCCACGGTGAGCCGAGTGATAAATGGCTCATCAATCGTCGCTGCGCCCACGGCCGCAAAGGTGCGCGAGGCCGTGCGGAAACTCGGTTACGTTCCCAATCCAATGGCTCAAGCCCTCAGCTCGCGCGAGAGCCACGTCATCGGTCTCGCGCTGCCGCGCTTCCATGGCGAGTTCATGACCTGGCTCCTGCACGGCGCGGATGAAGAAGCGACACGCCTCGGCTATCACCTGATGATGACCACCATCGCCACCAGCGACGATGGCCATCCGCGCCGCCAGATCGTCGGTTCCACGCTGATCGATGCGCTGCTCGTGGTCATCACCGAGCAGGAAGATCACCTCGCGCAGGATGTCGTCGCCTCCGGTGTCCCCACCGTCATCATCGATACCGACATGAGCTCCAAGGGGCTCGACAGCGTCATCCTCGACAACGAACGCGGCACCCGTGAAGCCGTCGAGCATCTGCTCCGCTGGGTCGAGCCCGACCGCCTCTTCTTCGTCGGCGGGCCGCGCGGCAACTTCGACACCATCCAGCGCGCCAAGGCCTTCACAGAAGCACTCTCACGCGACGGCTTCACCCCAGACTCTGAGCAGGTCTGCTTCGGTGACTACTCGCTTGACTGGGGCAAGGAGTGGGCCATCCGCATGTCGCGCCACAAGAAGCTCGAGGGCTGCGCCGTCCTCGCCGCCAACGACAAGATCGCCTGTGGCATCATGCAGGCCGCCAACGACGCCGGTCTCCGCGTTCCCGATCAGATCCGCATCGTCGGCTTCAACGACTCGCAAATCTCCCGCCTCGTTCGCCCCCGCCTCTCTACCATCGCCCTGCCCATGGCCGAGATGGGCGCCATGGCCGTCCGACTTCTCGTGCGTCGCATTGAAGACCGCACCGCCGAGGTCGTCTGCTCGCGTCTGCCAACGAAACTCATCGTCCGCGAGAGCAGCACCGTCGTGAACTTCTGACGCCCGCAAGCCCCGGATGACCGACCCTCTGGGAGCGCATCCTCCGTGTGCACTTCCGCACAAGCGATTCTCTTCTGTCTCCTGGGCGATGCCTTCTTGCGGCTCCCCGCCCACCCCATCGCGTCTCTCGTATAAACTGCCGCAGGGGCGCGATCCGCGATCTGCTCGCCGCCGCAGCCCGCGGAGACACCAGCTATGTCCATGCGATCTCGAATCGGCAGCTCACTTCTCGCGGCGGTTGCGCTGCTCACCCTTTCCGCCTGTTCCATTTTTCCCGACGATGCTCCCCGCAAAGGTGCCATGTTTGGAAAAGTCGGCACCGACCCAGAGCAGGTTCAGTCCGAGCTGATGGCCTACACCGATAGCTTCATCAGCGCAACCACCCAGCAATGGAACCTCGCCGACGCCTCCGGTTTCGCCGCCCCGCAAGCCGCGCCACCCACACCCGGCGGAACAATCGTGAAATCGGCCGGTGACCGCGGCCGCCGCGCTTCGCTTGAGATCAAGATCGCCAACGTCAACGGCGCGCTCGCCATCGCCACCGGCCCCAACCCCATCGTCAGCGTCGCAGACATGATCACCATGGTCTCGCTGCAGCGAATGATCCTCGAAGACCCCTGGGCTCCCGAAACCCTTGGCCCTGAAAAAGCCCGGCGCATGATCGCCACCTACGAAGAGCAGGAGGCCGCCGCCTGGCGCATCGCGGATCATATCTACACCTCGCAGCAGCAGAAGGACCTCCGTGCCATCATCGCACAATGGCGAAACGAACATCCCAACCAGCGCTACATCGCCGGTGTGCGCCTCGAAGATTTCGCCCGCGAACGCGGCGGCGTCGACGTCAAAGACCAATCCTCCCCCGGCAGTCTCCTCGCCCTCGTCGGCCTGGACCCGCTCGCCAACCTCGACCCCACCGTGCGCGAGGTGCAGCGCTCCCGCCTCCTCGCCGAGCGCATGTTCTTCTACGCCCAGCACGCTCCCGTCATCGTGAAGTGGCAGACCGAATCTCTCTACACCGGTCTGTTGCAAACACCGGAGGTGAAGCAGACGATGACCGCGATGGAGCAGGTCTCCGAAGCCGCCAACAACGTCGCCGATGCCGCCGACAAGCTCCGAACTGATCTTGCCAAGGAGCGCCACGACGCCCTAGACGATCTCTTCACCCAGTTCCGCAAGGAGCGTCAAGAAGCCCTCGACCAGTTCTTCAGGAACATCGCGCAGGAGCGCACACAAACCCTCGGCGACATCGACAAAGCCCAGGACAAGCTCGGCGGCACACTCACCCAGGTTCGCGATGCCGCCATCGCCACCGAAAAACTCTCGAACTCTCTTCGCGAAACCATCGCCGCCACCGATGCGCTTGTCACCAAGCTCGTCCCGCCCGGCGGCCCGCCCGCCGACCCGTCTTCCCCCAAGAAGGACACCCTCGCCGAGTTTCGCCAAGCCGCGCAGCAGTCTGAGCAGACCATCGAGAAACTCTCTCAACTCATAGACCGCGTCGACAAACTTCTCGCCTCCCCCGACCTGGACGCCCGCGCCGGCAAGCTCCGCACCGTGGTCGATTCCCTTCAGGGTGGCGTCCAGAACACCGTCGATCGTGCCTTCTGGTGGGTCTCCGGCATCGCCGTCGTCACCGCCTTCCTCCTCGGCGCGGCCATCGCCTTCGGCCTCTCCTGGCACAAAGCCATGGAACGCCGCGGAGCGGCCAAGCGTCGGGCCAATCGCAAGGTTGTTTGACCCTCGCACCCCCTGCAAGAACCACCCAGGTGGGTGCCGAGCGATCCCCCAGACCCCCAACACCCTGGAACTCTGCCAACGCAAAACGCCCGAAGTCCAGTGACTCCAGGCGTTTACGTGAAGTGGAGCGGAGGAGGGTCGAACTCCCGACCTCGTCATTGCGAACGACGCGCTCTACCAACTGAGCTACCGCCCCGACAGGTGTCGAGTCCCCAGTATACGCCCCTCTCGGTCGTTGGAAAGCCGATCGAGTCGTCGGTTTCCGGCATCAAAGGGCGGATGACACCGCGTTGCGATGTCCGCCTCAACGCTTCGCGTCTGCGCTCTCCCGGGCCTTTTGCATCTCAGTTGCAAAAATGCCGATCCTCTCCTACAACACTTCGGAATGCCCAGACCAACGACCCAACTCCCGCCCGCTCGCGCCACCCGGCGCACCGTGCTGCTTGCCGCGCTTGGCGCCTGGCTCATCGGCGTTGGGCTTGTCGCGTGCGCTGATAAGACCACGCCCGCGTCTCCTCCGCCGCCGCGTGCCCCCGGTCCTCTCCGCATCGTTGCCACCATCCCCCCCGTCCGCGGCATCATCGATCCGCTGCTCACCGCCGCCGGCGCGAAGTACCAACTCCTCACGCTCCTTCCGCCCGGCGCGAGCGAGCACGGCTTCGAGATCACCCCCGCCAGCATGGAAGCCCTCGGCAACGCTGATCTGGTCGTCATGATCGGCCTCGGCATGGAGCCACAGGTCGAGAAGTTTCTGGCCGACCATAAAAGCGCATCGCGCCGCGTGCTGATCCTCTCCGAGGCCGTGAAGTCCTCGCTCGTCCAGCCAGCCGAGACGCACGATGACAATGATCATCACGATCATCACGATGATCACGCCGGCCATGACCACGCGGACCAAGATCACCACCACGACCACGCCGCCGACCCGCACATCTGGCTCGACCCCATCCTCGTGAGTTCAATGGTCTCCGAGTCCGCCGCCGCCCTCAAACCACTCGCCGCCATCGCCTCCATCGATGTCGCAAAGCTCGACGATGCCAAGACCTCAGCCATCAATCGCATCTACCAAGTCCACGCCGACTACCAAGCCGCACTCGCGCACTCCCCGCGCCGCACCATCGTCGTCGCCCACGACGCCTACGGCTATCTCGCCCGCCGCTACAACCTTCAGGTCATCGCCATCACCGGCCTGAGCGCGGGCGAGCCGCAACCGATGGACGTCAAAAAAGCCGCCGCTGCCGTCATGGACAACAAGCTCACCACCATCTTCATTGAGCCGCAGCTCAGCCCGGCCGCCGCTATGCGTCTGGCCACTGCAACCGGCGCGAAAACCGCCGTGCTCGATCCCCTCGGCGACGGCGACTGGTTCGCCCTCATGGCCAACAATCTTGCGGCCCTGAAGTCAGCCCTCGGATCACCGACTTCGCCTCCTTCTCCAACCACAGACAGCAAGCATTGATCGAAACCGCCGTCCAGCTTGAGTCCGTCTCCTACGCCTACCCCGGCGCGGATGCCCCGGCGATCGAGAACATCCAGCTCATTGTCCCCGCCGGCTCCCGGCTCGGCATTCTCGGCCCCAACGGCGGCGGCAAGAGCACACTCCTCAAAATCGCGCTCGGGCTGTTGCAACCAACGTCCGGCCGCGTCCTGATCTTCGGCCGCTCCGCCGCGGATGCTCGCCGCGACGGCCTCATCGGTTACGTCCCCCAAAAAGTCGAGGCCGAGCTCGGCTTCCCCATGAGCGTCCGCGAGATCGTCGCGCTCGGCGCGACGTGGCGGCTCCCCGCGTGGAAGCCCGTCCCCCGCGACACCCGCGCCCGCATCGAGGAGATGCTCACCCTCACCGGCGCGGCGGACTTTGCGAATAAACCCATCGGCACCCTCTCCGGGGGCCAGATGCAGCGAGCGATGATCGCCCGCGCCCTCGCCGCATCCCCGCGCATCCTCGCGCTCGATGAGCCGATGGTTGGCATCGACGCCGCTGGCCAGCAGCAGTTCGCCGCGTTGCTTGATCGCATCCACCGCACGCTCTACGTCACCATCCTCATCATCAGCCACGACCTCCGCGCCATCGCCGCGGGCTCCGACCGCGTCGCGTGCCTGGCGCGAAAACTCCACAGCCACGTCAGCCCCGAAGGGCTCACGCCGCAGGTACTCGCCGAACTCTTCAGCCACGACCTCGCCGGAATCACCGGCCTCACCGGCCCCGTGCACGTTCACGCCCACAGCGCTGCCGAGTGCTGCGAGCACGATCATCAACATGGGCACTCGCACGGCGCGAGCGGCCACACGCACCCCACAGGCAACCTCACCATTTCCGCACCTTCCTCATCACCAAAGGAGCCCCCGCGTGCAGATCGCTCGGTTCCTCTCTGATCCGATGATGCGGGAGATCTACCTCCCCGGCGCTCTCGCGGGCCTCTGCACCGTCCTCATGTGCGGCCTG
>JBKJOD010000453.1:0-8953 GCA_046593245.1 Phycisphaerales bacterium | reverse complement strand
CGCGGAGTTTGTGATGCAGCACGCACCGGATGGAGTGAGTGTGATGCACGAAGTGGTCGTGCAGCTTGTGCCAACGCCACCCCAGGTGCCGTGCGCCGTGGCGCACGCCGCCTCGGTCGTGACGGTGCAGAACACGCCGCCGTTGGGACTGACAACACAACAGGTGCCGTTGCTGGTGCCGGCCTGCGCGAGGGCGGAACTGGAGAAGCCGAGCGCGGCCGCGCAACACAGCGCAGCGGCGCTCCCACGCACCACAAAGCGAACAAGGGACGAGAACATCATGGAAAATCTCCTGAACCCACGCAAGAACATGTTTCGGACTCAAGCACGCGCCACACCCGCGAGCCGCGATCACGAGGGACCGCGGAGCAGATACAGATAGTGTGCCTGATATCGGGCCATTCGTCAATAGAGCAGTTCTTCATCCTGTATTGATGTCGTGGGTCCATCTATTGAATGGTTCCAAGAAAGAAGAGGGGGGCTGGCTGGGTGTGGCCAGCTTGTGAAAAGAAAAGCCCCCGCCAAATGGCGGGGGCTGGGGGAGCATGAAAAAAGCGGGTCGCGTGATAGGGCGGAAGCTGTTGGGCTCGAGTTAGCAGCCGCCAGCGAACCAGTTGGTGAGGAAGTCGAAGATGTTCTGCACGGCCAGCGGGCCGGGGCCACCGTTGCTGCCGACGCGGGCGTAGGGGCTGCCTGCGAACCAGTCGGTGAGGAAGTTGAAGATATCCGTGACCGTGATGCCGCCAACCTTGTTGTAGTCGGCGTAGCAGCAGGGGGCGTTGGAGATGACCGCTGCATTGCAGGCCGCGCCGCTGGGGAAGGAGGCGCCGGCTGTTTGGCCACCGATGAGCGAGGCGGTGCAGGCCGCGGCGGAGGTGATGGTGGTGGTGCAGGTCGCGCCACGGCAGCAGACGCCGGTGGGGCCGCCGCAGGGGCTGGGGGTGCAGGTGCCGCCCGCGGTGAAGGTGCCGGCGCAGTTGGCTGCATCCGAGAGCGTGCAGGTTGTGGAGACGCAGCAGGAGCCGACCAACGAAGCATCCACATAGTTGACCAGCAGGTTGAACGCGCCCGATGCGCCGTTGTAGCCGGCGACGCCGATGTAGTACGTGCTTCCGCCGGTCAGAGCGACGGAGACGATGCGAGAGTTCAGACCACTGTTGGTGCAAACGGTGGCGGCATCATCGTTGCAGTCCAGGATGTTGGACTGATCCGCGGGGCAGCCCGAGTGGATGGAGATGACGGTGTCGGGCATGGTGGAGCCGCAGGTGTCGATCACGTAGTTGGTGGTCGCGGGCGCGACGAAGCGGTACCAGACATCCTTGTGGATGCCGGTGTTGAAAGAAACTTGGGCGCAAGAACCGGTGTTGGTGGTCGTGAGCGTTGCGGACGTTGTTGCGTTAACGTTCGAGCCGGTGGCGACGGTGCCGAGCGTGACGGCGACCGCTGCGGTGCACTCGTCATTGGCCGGCGGCGGGGGCTGCGGGCAGGGGTTGGGGGTGCAAACGCTGCCGACTCCCTGGCCGGTAGTGCCGGAAGCACAAACGCCAACCGCAGCGACAGTACACACGCCGGTGACGGCGTTGCAGCAGGCCTCCCGCGGGCAGGGGCTTGGGGAGCAGGTGCTGTTGTCGCCCTGATAGACGGTGCCAGCGGCACATCCAGCGCCACCAGTGGTCGAAGATGTACAGGCACCCGAGGTGGTGTTGCAGCACGCACCAAGGGTCGTGGGAGCGACCACCAGTGTGAACGCGCCACCAACAGCGGTTCCGGACCACATGCCGACGCGGACGAGATAGGTCGTTCCGGCGTTGAGTGTGGCAGCGGCGCTGGACCAGCCACCGATTGTGCCGCAGGCATCATCGTCGCAGGCGATTTGGCTGGTTGCATCCGCGGGGCAGGAAGTGTGGATCGAGACAACGGTGTCAAGGACCGGGGTGACTCCGCAGAGCGAGAAGCTCCAAGCTCCCGAGGTCGCGGGCGTGAAGCGCCAGTACACATCCTTGCCGGGAGTTGTCGAACCGCTGTCGCAGGAGCAGTCGCCGTCGTTGGTGGCGAACTGGGTGCTGCCGCTGACGGTTCCGCCGGTCGCGGCGATGGTGGGGCCGCTGGCCAGCACCGTGGCGCAGTCGTTATTGGCTGGCGGCGGGGGCTGCGGGCAGGGATTTGGCGTGCAGGCGGTGCCTGTGCCCTGGAACGTGGTGCCGCTGGCGCAGCCGGTCGCGCCGGTCGGTGAAACGGTACACGCGCCGGAAGTGGTGTTGCAGCAGGCACCCGCGCTGGCCTGGCTTGCAACCGTGAGCGTGAAGGTATCACCGAAGTTGTCGAACGAATCCCACATGCCCACGCGCACCATGTACATGGTGCCCGCGGTGAGCGATGCCGTGAAGACCGAGGGCACGCCGATGCCGCCGCAACCATCGTCGTTGCAGACAATCTGGTTGGTGGGGTCGGCCGGGCAGCCGCTGTGCAGC
This sequence comes from Phycisphaerales bacterium, assembly GCA_046593245.1. Classification (GTDB taxonomy): domain Bacteria; phylum Planctomycetota; class Phycisphaerae; order Phycisphaerales; family UBA1924; genus UBA4658. The sequence continues at coordinate 6,482 of JBKJOD010000453.1, read as the reverse complement.
GACATGACCGAGTCGAGCGTGGAGCCGGTGCAGAGCGAGAACTGCCACGTGCCCGACACGTTTGGAATGAACTTGTAGAACACGTCAAGATTGCCGGGGCCGCCGTCATCGCAGGTGCAGGTGCCGTCGCTGTTGGCACCCACGGTCGTGCCGGCGATCACGCCGCCTGCCGCGGGGATGTTGGCAGCAGCCGCCTGGACAGTGGCGCAGTCGTCATTGGCCGGTTGTGCGACCGCGACCAGTGCCGGACACAAGCCGGCCGCCATGCCCAGAGCGGGCAGCCATCGACGAATATTCATAGACATTCGATTCACCTTTCTTTGGATCCTCCACGAGGAAGTGATGGACCCTGAAATCAACTCAAGACGGGCAAGCACCGAGACGGCAGGCCCAGCCAGCCGTCACTATGCACAAATATCATCGGCACGAACGCATCCAGAACGGAGCGCTCCATACTCGCATTGCAAGTGTGCTGCCAATTCGAGGTTAAGTCAAGAAATAATCTGAGTCCGAAAACATGAAAAACGCCCCCGTCGGTGTGGCGGGGGCGTGTTCTGGATGTGAACCCTGGGAGATGAGCCGGTCAGCACCCGCCCGCGAACCAGTTGTTCAGGAAGTCAAAGATGTTCTGCGGGGCCAGCGTGCCCGGGCTGCCGTTGCTGCCGACGCGGGCGTAGGGGCTGCCAGCGAACCAGTCGGTCAGGAAGTTAAAGATGTCCGTGACGGTGATGCCGTTGAGCTTGTTGTAGTCGGCGTAGCAGCAGGGCGTGCGGGAGACGACGGCTGCGTTGCAGGCCGCGGCTGAGGAGAAGAACGCACCGGCGGTTTGGCCTGGAACGAGCGAAGAAGTGCAGGCCGCCGCGGTGGTGATCGTTGTGTTGCAGGTGGAGCCCCGGCAGCAGACGCCGGAGGTGCCGGCAGAGACACACGCGACGATGTCGTCGAGATAGACGTACTGCGGCGGGTTGAAGCACTCGAAGCGGAGTGTCGGGTTCGCGTTCGCGACCGTCGCCTGGAAGACAAACAGCGTGTAGGTGGTGTGCGCGGTGTCGTTGAGGAAACTCACAAGCGTCTGACCATCAAACTTGGCGGCGAAGGAGTTGTTCGCGCCGGTGCTGGCGTACCAGAAGGCGATGGTGACATGGTCGCCGACATTGGCGGCGATCGTTTGCTCGATGCCTCCGATGTTCACGGTGGGGCCGAAGTGGGCGTGGTTGGTTCCGCCGTGGGGATCAACTCCTAACCAGGCACCGGTGGTAACGGCTGTGAAACCCAGATCACCGAACTGGGTCCAGCCGGTGAAGGAGTTGCCGGCCTCGAAGTCGCCGTTGGCAACGATGTTGGTGCCGGTGCTGGGACAGTTGGCGGTTGCGCACGCGGACCCATCGCCCTGATACGTGCCGCCTGCGCTCGCGCAGCCGGTGGAGGTTTGCGCGAAGCAGCCGACGCAGCTCAGGCAGCACGCGCCAAAGGGACATGGGGACGCAGCGCAGGTGGAGTTGTTGCCCTGATACGTGCCACCCTGCTGGGTACACGCGGCGGATGAAGTTTCCACGCAGGTCTGGGTGTTCGCCAGGCAGCACGCACCGGTGGGCGGCTGCGGGCAGGGATTGACCGTGCAGGAAGTTCCGTTGCCCTGATAGACGGTGCCCGACGCGCATCCGGCCGCGCCGAGGGAGGAAGCGGTACACACACCCGTGCCCGCGTTGCAACACGCACCGTTTTCAATGGTCCCCGCCCTGAGCGTGAACACACCACCCACGGTGCCGGCGCCGAATGTTGCCACCCGGACGATCACCTGCACACCCGCCGAAAGGCCCGGCGCTGTGACGGTGGAGAGCAGGCCGCAGAAGTCATCGTTGCAAGCGAGCTGGTTGGAGGTGTCCGCGGGGCAACCGGAGTGGATGGAGATAACGGTGTCGAACGTCGGCGTGGTGGTGCACGTGTCGAACTTCCAATCGCCGGTGCTGGCGGGCGTGAACACGAAGTACACGTCCTTGGTGCCGGAGCCGCCGCAGAGCGCCGCTCCGTCGGTGGTGGCGGCGGAGTTGTTGCCCGTAACGATGCCGCCGATACCGGGGATGGTCGGAGCATTTGCAATCACCACATCGGCGCAGTTGTCATTGCTTGGTGGCGGGGGCTGCGGGCAGGGATTTGGGAAGCAGACGACACCAAGACCCTGGAAGGCATTGGGCGCGGGGCAGCCGCTCGAACCCGTGGCCGTGCAGTTGCCGGTCGTGGCGTTGCAGCACGCTCCGGTGCATGGGTTCGGGTTGCAGGCCGTGCCGGCTCCGGAGAACGTGCTGGGCGCCAGGCATCCGGTCGCGCCGGTTTGCGTACACGCGCCGGTGCTCGGGTTGCAGCACGCGCCGGCCTGCGGGCAGTTGCTCGGGCAGGTAGCGCCGATGCCGGAGAAGGTGTTGGGCGCGACGCACGCGGCCTGCGTGGAGATATTGCAGGTGCCGGCGATGGGGTTGCAACACGCGCCGGCGGTGGCCGCCGTGACGCAACTGAATCGGATCGAGTTTCCGGCCACCGGGCCCGCGGTGTTGCAGATGAACTGGGTGAACGTGCCGGCGCCGTCCTGGCAGCCAATGGTGGCGCTGACGCGATCGCCCATGGGGGTTGAGTAGACGACATCGAAGTGGTTTGCGCCCTGGTAGAACTTCAGTTCAAAGTCGTTGATGGGAGCGCCGGCCGTGCAGCAATACGTGGTGCGCCACTCGATGACAAACACCTGGGAGCCGGGCGCGCCGGAGAGGCCGGTGAAAACGCCCAGCCCGTCGGCGGCCGAGGCCGTGTACAGATCGTCCCAGAAGGGCATGATCGTCGGGCCTGGAAACGTCGCGGAAGGAAGGCAGTTGTTGCCGAAGGAGGCGCTGTTCGTGGTGAACTGCAGCGTGCCGTTGGAGCTTACAGTGGCGCCATTGAAATCCGTGCCGTAGAAGTTGAACGTGAACGGGAATGAGACGGCGATGGTCCCATCGTCTACGTACAGGCCCAGATCATCCGTGCCAGGGACAAACGTGCCCGGTCCGGCCGCTACTGCGTATCCGATGCACTGCGCGCCAGCGCGAGACACCAGACATGAGACCGCGAGCGCACACATTCCCGCGATCGCGCGGATGCTTCGATGCTTGAACACCATGATGACCACCTCTCAAAGAGAGCCGCGCGAGTGAGGCCCACCAATGCCCGGTCTCGCCCGTGCTCGGGCTTGGTTCAGGACGCATCGCGTGTGGGAACATCCGCGCGGGCGACCGCAATGGAGAAGAAGCGGTATCCCAGCAACGCGAACACGCGATCGAAGGAGCAAACACCTGCCTGCCAATCGCACTATGACAACTTTCCGGAAGTGTGTCAAGTGATTCATTGTTCTGCACCGTGCATTCACAACACTGGCATGTGCCGCCAACCCCAACGCGCGAGGACACAAAAAGAAAAGCCCCCGCCGGATGGCGGGGGCTTGAGATGAACCGTAGATGAAGTGAACCGAAGCGTCGGGGCTTAGCAGCCGCCGGCGAACCAGTTGGTGAGGAAGTCAAAGATATTCTGCACGGCCAGCGGTCCGGGGCCGCCTGTGCTGCCGACGCGGGCGTAGGGGCTACCAGCGAACCAGTCGGTGAGGAAGTTGAAGATGTCCGTGACGGTAATGCCGTTCTGCTTGTTGTAGTCGGCGTAGCAGCAGGGGCTGTTGGAGATCACAGCGGCGTTGCACGCCGCGGCCGTTGTGAAGGTTGCGCCAGCGGTTTGACCACCGACAAGCGTGGCGGCACAGGACACCGCGGAGGTGATGGAGGTGGTGCAAGTAGCGCCGCGGCAGCAGACGCCAGCAGAACCGCCGCAGGGGCTGGGGGTGCAGGAGCCAGCCACGGTGAAGGTGCCGGCGCACCCAGCGGCGTCGCTGAGCGTGCAGGTCGTGCTCACGCAGCAGGAGCCGATGGAAGCCGGGTCAACGTAGTTGATGACGAGGTTGAATGCGCCCGTTCCACCGGCGTATCCGGCGGCGCGAATGGTGTACAAGGTTCCTGCGGTCAGTGCCAGGTGCGGGATGCGGGAACGAGTGCCGCCATCGGTGCAGGCGGTGTTGCCCACGTTTGTCGAGTCGTCGTTGCAGCCGATAAGACCGGCCTCAGTAGCGGGGCAGTCGCTGTGGACCGAGAGCACCGTGTCGAAGGTTGAGCCGCACATGTTGGCTTCGTAGTCCGCGGTCGCCGGGGCGACGAAGCGGAAGAACACGTCATTGGTGCCGCCGGAAGCCGTCAGCCCATTGGGGCAGAGGGTACCGGTGAGCGTGGTGCTGGTGGTCGCAAGGACATTGGTCCCGCTGATCGAGACGCCGACGGTCAACGCGGGGTTGGTCGCGCCGCACTCGTCGTTGGCTGGGGGCGGGGGCTGCACGCAGATGTTGGGCGTGCAGGATGTGCCCTGCCCTTGATAGGAAGTACCAGAGCCGCAGCCGGCCGCGCCGACGGTTGTGGAGGTGCACGCACCGGAAATGGCGTTGCAGCAGGCGCCGGCTTCGATCTGGCCGACGGTGAGCGTGAACGGGCCGCCGAGGTTCGCGGCCGAATAGCTACCGACGCGGATGATGACCTGCACGCCAGCCGTCAGCCCGAGGGCGTTGGTGCGAGAGAGCAGGCCGCAGGAGTCGTCGTTGCAGGCGATCTGCGTGCTGGAATCCGCCGGGCAAGCGGAGTGAATCGAGATCATGGTGTCAAACGTGGGCAGCGTAGCGCAGGTGTCAAACTGCCAGTCCCCGCCGACGGTGGGGGTGAAGAGGAAGTACACATCGCGATACCCCGCGGTGCAGAGGGCGTTACCGTCGGTCAGTGCCTGAGCATTGGTGCCCGTAACGACGCCGCCGGTACCGGGAACGCGGGGAGTGTTCGCGGTGACAACGGTTTCGCAGATGTCATTGGACGGAGCCGGGGGCTGAGGGCAGGGGTTGACAGTGCAGGTCAGGCCCAAGCTCTGGAACTGGTTAGGGGACGCGCAGCCAATGGCCGTGGTCTGCGTGCAGGCACCGGTCGTCGGGTTGCAGCAGGCGCCAACGCAGGGATTGGGCGTGCAGGCGGTGCCAACACCGGAGAAGGTGCTGGGTGCGGTGCAGCCGGTGATGCCGGTCTGTGAGCACACGCCGGTGGTGACGTTGCAGCACGCGCCGGGCTGGGGGCAGTTGGCGGGGCAGGCCGAACCGATGCCCTGGAAGTTGCCGGCGCCAACGCATGTGGCGGAGGTGCCCACATTGCAGGTTCCGGCGGCCGGATTGCAGCAGGCACCAGCGATGTTCGCGCCCACGCAGCTGAAGCGGAGCGAAGTACCAGCCGCGGGGCCGGCGGTGTTGCAGCTGTACGAAGTGAAGACACCAGCGCCATCCTGGCAGCCGATGGTCGCGCTGGCGCGATCGGCGAACGTGGTGCCATACACCACATCGAAGGTTCCCTGGCCTTCCGAGAAGATGATCTCGTAGTTCTGAGTGAACGCGGCGGGAGTCGTGCCGTAGTAATACGTACGCCACTCAATGATGAACTTCTGATTCGGCGACACGCCGGTTGTAGTCGTGAAGATGCCCGCGCCAGAAACCGTTGCATCGGTGCGTTGATCGTCCCAGAACGGGAAGATCGCCGGGCCTTGGGTGGCGGTGGACGGAATCGGGCAGATGTTGCCGAACGCGATACTGGCAGTGACAAACTGCAGGTTGCCGTTGGAGCTGACGTTCGCGGCGTTGTAAGTCGTGCCGTAAAACGTGACCGGGAACGGGAGCGCGATGTTCGTCACGACGTCGTCGCCGTGGTTGCCCACGTCATCCACGCCGGGGACGAACGTCGCGGGCCCGGCCGCGGCGGTGTAACTGACGCACTGCGCCTGGGCGTGCATCGCCATGCTCATACACGTCAACGCTCCGATGGCCGCGAGCACGCGGCGTCCACAATTCTTCCACTGCATAATGCCACCTCTTCTAGTGAGCATCGCGCACGGGAACGAGACACGCTCCTGGTGCGACGACACTCGGCTTTGTTCCAACCACCTACAAGCGTTTCGGAGACGGCCCGAAACGCGACTGAACACATGACGACTTTTCTTTGCAGAACTGAACCCCAGCCCGGTAATCTGGGATATCGGCTCGTCATTCTAAATATGACCGACCATACCCCCGCTGTCAACAAGAATAGCGGGTTGCGTTCCCCGGATATCCCCGAAAAACATCCCCTGATATTCCCGGAGTGGAAGAAACAGTGGCCACCATTGGCCGGTCTGTTACCGGACGTTCTCACGCTGACGTCGGCTCCTGCTCATACACGGGGCCATCAGTTTGTCCAAGATCGCCTGCATGCCCGGGGTTCCCGATGATCCGCGCCGCGGACGTTGCAGGTCGCGGCTGGGATCAGGAGCATCCGCCCGCGAACCACGCGCCGATGAAGGCGTTGATGGAGGCCTCGGTGGGTGCGCCCGCGCCATTGCCCACGTAGTCCGCCGCC
>JBKJOD010000410.1:0-14121 GCA_046593245.1 Phycisphaerales bacterium | reverse complement strand
GGCGCAACCTGAGAACACGGTGCATCAAAGATGAAAGTCGTGTAAACTTCTTGCACTCGTGGGGCGGGTACCTGTCCGGGCGGAATCCGGACCACGCAAAGGGCCCCATGTTTTCTCAGACCACTGAATATGCACTGCGCGCTATGAGTTGGCTGGCACTCTCCCCGGACGCGCTGGTATCAACGCACGTACTCGCGGAGAAGACGCAGGTGCCGCCGCACTATCTGGCGAAGGTGCTGCAGCAACTCTCGGCGGCCAATCTGATCGTCGGTCGGCGGGGCGTGCGCGGCGGATACAAGATTTCACGTGCCGCGACGGAGATCACGCTGCTGGATGTGGTGCGATCGGTGGCGGAGATCCAGCGGATCACAACCTGCCCGCTCGGACTGGCGAGCCATGGCTCGACACTCTGCTCTTTGCACCGAACCACAGACGCAGCGGCGAAGGCGGTCATAGATATCTACGGGACGGTCACGCTGCACGACCTACTGGCGGACCCCCGCCATCCCACGCCATTGTGCGAGGCACCGGCAACGCTGACGGTCTCCGCACCGGCCGTGTCGCGTGCGTGAACATGGGCACAAAAGATGACGGCGGCCTCGTCCATTGAGGCCGCCGTCAATCGTCTCCGGGTGCCGCGTGCTCCGCAGCGCGGGAACAAAATCTCTCTCATCGTCCGGCGGCTCGCATCCATGCGAAGTACCGGACGCACCCTTTGGTTCGTGTCAGTTGAGCATCGCGTTGACGGCCTGCATCTGCTCGGGGAGTTTCTCTGTGATGGTCTTGAGTGCTTCGGCGCTGAGCTTGAGCGACTCGAGAATGGCGGGATCTACATCTGTGGTCTGGTTGTCCATGCGGAAACCAGCGGGCATGGTCGCGGAGACCTTGTCGGCGACGTGGATGATGGAAACCAGCGTGCGGATATCGGGGGACAGATCGAGCGGGCGGTGGTGAAAGCCGGTGACGAGCGCGAAGTTCTTGGGAAACTTCCATTTCTCGCACAGGCCCTGGCCGAAGTCCTGGTGGGTCGCGCCGAAAATCTCGGTCTCCGCGGCGAGCCAGTCGCCGGAGGGCTTGCCATCCTTGTCGGGCTTGACGCGATCAACGACCTCGATGAGGCGATGGCGGTCGTATTGAATCTCAACGATGATGCCGATGTCGTGGATCAAGCCGGCGAGGAAGGCCTCATCGGCGAAGCCGACCTTGAGATGATCGGCGATCATCTTGGCGGCAGTAGCGGTGGTGATGGAGTGCGTCCAGAGGTCCTTGGCGGAGAACTCCGGCGTGAGCGACCCGCCGCGGAAGAGCTTGGCGAGCGACGCGGCGATGGCGATGTTCTTGACAGCGTTTAGGCCCAGCAGCACGATGGCGCGATTGATCGAGCCGATCTGGCCGGGGAGGCCGTAGAAGGCGGAGTTCACGACCTTCAAGATGCGCGAGCAGAGCGCGGGGTCGTTGGAGATCACCTTGTTCAGGTCTTGCGCCGTGGATGTCGGGCTCTCGACGAGCTCGATGATCTTGAGCGTGATCTCCGGGAGCGTCGCGATGTGACTGATCTCGCGGATCGCGTTGGAAACGGCCTGTTCTTTGGTCATGGGCTGGACAGTGGACATGGGTGCCTCCGGCGCGTGAGCGCGACTGGGCATGAGAATCGGACTATCCGTGGGTCCACTTTTGTAGAAGTGGATTTTCGGGGTTGAGGGTCCGAATTTCTTGATCTGTGGCGGCGGCTTTTGGTGGGCGAGACCGGAAGCGGGTCTCAATAACTGTTGCGTTTGCGGCGGATGGACGCGGACTGCGGGTCAGTTCGGGCGAGCAGGGCGGCGATGCGTTTGCCGGCGCGGCCGTCGCCGAAAAGAGTTGATGATTTGAGTTTGCCCGCAAGCCGATCGGCTTTTCGGATGAGTTTGCAGACGGCGAAAGTGTCGAGGGGATCGGCGTCAACGACATTTGCGGCGCGCTCACGACCGGACTGTCGAGGGCCGACGTTGAGAACGGGGACACCAAGTGCCGCGCACTCGATGAGCCCGGCGGAAGAGTTGCCCACGAGCAGACCGCGTCGCTTGGCCGCCATGCGTCTGAGGAGTGCGATGAAGCGATGTCGTGGCAGGTGATGGACAATGGGCCATCCATTGAGCTTGGCCCACCGCCGCCAGCACGCGATGATTTCTTCACGTCCGGGATCGGAGTTGGGCGCGAGAAAGAGGCCGCGCGGGGCGGAGAGGAGGCCGCCATGCGAATGGATCGGAGGTTCGATCGGGAGGCAACATGTGGCAAAGTACGTGAACGCGGCAAAGGAACTCTCGGGATTGCGAGCGGGGGCCCACGAGCTTCGGGCGGGAAGCACGAGCCCGATGGGAGCGAGTGCGCCGGGATTGAGTTTGACCGACGCGCCCGCGAGCGGCCCGGTGGGGTGCAGAAGCATGATAACGCGCGGGTCACCTAGTTCGGCGGCGAGCGCGTCGGACATCGGTTTGATGTCGCTCAGCCCGTCGATCGCCGGCGAGCCGGTGACATGAACACGTTCTTTGTGTTCACCCATTTGCACGATGCGCTTGGCAGAGAGCTTTGTCGCCGCGCAATGCAGGTGCGAAAGCTTGGTGATCGCGTGGCGCATCGCCTCATCGGCGATGCCCTCGGCGCGGTCGCCGCCATGGATGTGGCAGACGGCAATGCCCGCGATGCTGGCCGCGCTGGCGGCGGCGAAGGCCTCGATGCGATCGCCGAGGACCACGACCCAGTCGGGCTTGATCCGCTTGTACGCACTCGCGAACCCCGCTAGCCCGCGCCCAGTGGCGGCGGCGTGGTCCAGTCGCCCGCGATCACGGGCACGCTGCATCTGTACCTTGGCGTCGATGCGATAGTCTTTAGAAACCTCGCGCCACGTGTGCGCGGGTCTGAGCAGGTGCTCACCGGCAACGCAGATGCGGAGGTCCAGAGAGCGGTGGGTGCGGATCGCGTCCATGACGGGACGAAGCAGGCCGAACTCGGCGCGCGAGCCGGTGACCACGAGCACGCGACGGCGGGATTTCTTCGCTTGCTTGCTCACGCTACGTCCTCCCACGTGATGACACAATCCGCCTCGATCGGGCGGACAACACGCTTGCCGGGAACGCGAGCGACTTCCGCGGCGGGGATGCCCGTGCCGGGCCGCTTGATTGTTAGATCATTCGCGACGATGACTGTGCCGGGGGCCAGTCCGCGCGTCGCAACAACGGACTGTCGGGAGACGTGTCGTACATCTTCTTCGATGGGCAGCACACGCTTGGTCTGCTGCGTACCGGGAAGAGTGACGCGTTCGCCGGAGGCCGCGGCCGCGCGGGCAAGGTCAATGTATCGCTTCAGCCCATCGGGCTCGAGCGATGCGGAATGGTCGGGGCCTTTGGCGGCGCGGGAGTAGGTGAGGTGCTTCTCGAGCAAAAGTGCGCCCATGCGAACGGCGAGTGCGCCGGTTTCCTCGCCGGGGGTGTGATCGCTGTAGCCGACCGGGCCGCGCGTGAGGAGCGCGAGTGCTGGAATCCCGCCGAGTTCGGCCTGCTCGATCGGCGTTGGATAGCTGCTGACGCATTGCAGGGTCGCGGTACGACCCGTCGCATCCCAGTTGCGGAGCCAGCTTGTGGCGGTGGCGACCTCTTCGGCGTGGGCCGCACCGGTGCTGACGATCAGCGGCTTGCCGGTTTGGGCGAGTTGTTCCAAGAGCGGACGATGGACAATGTCCGGGCTGGCAGTTTTGTACGCATCCCAGCGGAGCGATTCGGCCTTCGCGACCAGTTCGGTGCTGAAGACGGTTACGATCGCGTGCAGGCCGCGCACTTTGGCGCGATCCACAATCGCGGCCATCTGGTCGATGCCCAGTTCCAGTCGGCGGAGCATGGCGATCGGGCTCGACTCGCCTGCGGTCTTCTGATATGCCGCGAGCTTCGCGGAGCGGGACATGAGCAGATCGGTCTGGAAATACTGGAGTTTAACGGCATCCGCTCCCGCCTGGGCGGCGGCATCTACGAGTTCAAGCGCTTTTGCGGGCGCGCCGTCGTGGTTGACGCCAATCTCGGCGATCACGTACACGCGACCGGAACAGACGTGTCTATCGCCGATCTGCACGACGCTCTGCCTCCATGCTGTTGAGCTGCTTTGACAGGATCGCTTCGGCGACGAGCGCATCAATGGGCGAGTCGATGTCGACGACATCGCCTTCGTTGTTCAGTACGCCGCGTCGATCAAGACCGAAGCAGGCATGTGGCCCGGGGGGAACGCCAACGATCTCGCCGAACAAGGCGCGGCGGGTGACGACGAGCACTCCGCCGTCGGGTATGTGTGCCGGGGGAAGATCCTGGCGACGATAGATGTTGTGGTTGAGGATCGCGCCCTGCCAAGGTGCGATGTGCCCCGTTTCGCTCTCCACTCGGGCCATCCAATACGGATGCATTTTGCCAACAGGCGCGTAAGACTGAACGGAATCGCAGGATGTTTCCAGCAGTCGGCGTACGGCACGGTCAATCAGCCCCGCCGGGCGCACGGGAACATTGGCGTACAGGATCACGATTGGCGTTGTCACCGGGAGGGCAGTGCCACCGAGCGTATCGGCTTCGAGTTGAGTGACTGCCTCGCGCACGGCGGCGTCAACGGTGGCGGTGTCACCGGCGAGCTCTTTGGAGCGCTCGGCCACACCGATTCCCAAGTCGCGAGCGAGAGTAAGGAGCCGAGGATCATCCGAGGAGAGAGTGATCGACCCGACGGTGTCGCTCGCGAGCGCTCGTTCAATGGTCCACTTGGCGCACGGCCTTCCGGCGATGGGCATGGCATTCTTACCAGGAACACCCTTGCTGCCCGCGCGGCCGATGATGACGGCGAGCGCCGGTCGGGTGTTGGTGAGGCCGCCCATGGATGCGTGAGAAGATGTTCCGGAAATCACACGAACCTCCGCGTGCGGGAGAAGCGTTGCGCCGCACTGGCGGGAATGGGGAGGGGGCCTATGCGTTCTCCGGGTCGAGCGTGCGGCAGCGGATCCAGCGCTGCCCAGCCGCAACGCGAGACCCATTCGTTGACGAACTCCTCGACAAGTTCATAGGAGCCATCGCAGCGAAGCAAGCGGGGGACAATCCACGGGATACCCATGCCGTCATCACCGAGCGCTTCGTGTCGCAGTGCGAGCAGGCGTTCGAGTGTGGGGCGAATCGATGTGAGACGGTGGGCCCCATCAAGGCAGTCGATACTGAGAACATCCACATTGCCGGAGACGAGGGAGCGAAAGAGTGCATCGCTTGCGCCCATGAGGCGGGTGCGCACATGAATGCCCGCCGCGCCGGCGGCGCGGGCGATGGTGATTGTTTCCAAGAGATCACCGTTTGACAGCGGGTCCCATTGTCCATCGCCCAGGGTGACGACGGTGTTCTCCGCACAGTTGCCAAGTACCTTTGCAATGTCCACGCGTGCGTGGGTAACGACAAGCTCGTCGGCGGGTTGCGGGTGACGAGCGAGTATGTCCAGCGCCGTGGCAACGAGCGAAGCCGCTGACGTGTTCTTGGTGCCGAGTTGTACCAGTGCCGCTTCGAGCAGCTCACGGGCGGATTGCGTGTCGGCAATCAGACGAAGCCCACAGTCGCGCACCGGCCCCGCGAGCGCGAGACAGATCGGCTGCGCAATCAGGTCGTGCAGCGGAGCCATCGGAACATATCCCAGCAAGCCACCGATCGACGCGATGGCCATGCGCTGCGCATCCCGACCCTTGTTCAGGTCCGAGACCAGATCGCGCGATACGACGCACCCACAGAGCCCGGGCACCGCCTGTGAGAATGTGAGGCGATTGCCTGTCGGATTTTCTCGATGGCGGCGGATGATCTCGTCGCACAATGTGGGATCCAGAGCGCACCAGTCTGGGCCGACGAGTAGCGTGGCGTCCGTGGCGTGTTGCTGCATCAGGGCGAGACAGGTGCGTGGGTCGAAGACCTCGTCGAATATGGTGAGGTCGGCCAGCCCGCCGCGCCAGCAGGCGCGGGACCACAGGCGCCCAACGGAAATGGCGCGGCGACGGCGACCATCCACGGGGTGTGACTCGGCAACCACACGAACGCGCCCGGACCTGACTTGATGGGGATCTAGCAGGTCCGTCGTCGCCGAAACATCGTCACAGGCCAGCACGATGTCGCGGAGTTCCGAACATGCGAGCAGGCGATCGATGGTTGCCGCGAGCACACTTCTGTGTCGGGCAAACGGGCCTGCAAGCGAACGCCGATTGCCAAGCGATCCGCTGTGCAGATCGACCCGCACAATGGCACCGACGGCGATCGAGGCAACCACGGTTGGGGGGGCAATCTCGTCGTCAATCAACTCGCGTGCGCTGCGCGCCAGTTCATCTTCATTCACGGGCATGTCGCGGGTGATGCGCGGGCCACCGTCCAGGGTTGCCACACACGCATCAAGCATCTCCCCAACCTCGGTTGCGGCGCGGCGCAGGCCACGGACGTTCTCCAAATCGCGGGTGATCTGCTGCGTCTGTCGCTGTGTGGCATCGATGTGCCTGTCGAGCTCGATCATGCGGTCGGTTCGGACGCGGTTGAAGAGGGTCGCTTGGCCACGAATCTGGGTGAGTGCGAAGCCGGGTGTGATGGCTTGTACCTCGGCGGCGCTGGCCTGGGCCTTCGTGATGAGGGCGTCCACCCGTTGCCGGTCGGCGTGATGCTCGCGCATTTCCGCGAGGGTGATCGCGGTGCGCGCACTGATGTCGGCGACGCGGCGCATCTGCGAGCGCACTTCGATAGCCCGGCGGCGGAGCGTGCGGAGAGCATCTTCTTTCTGCCGCCCCGTCAGCGGCGCTCGCTTTTCAGCGGCGCGGGCCAGAAGCGTGTCGATGGTTGCGGCTCCGGGTATGGAAGCGTGGGCATCCAGAAAACCCCGGAGCGTCATCGGCTCTGTGTGCTGCTTGCGAACGCCACCCTCGGTGGCGTCGATGGTTGTCAGGCCGCGGGCCGCGTCGGTGCGGAAGTCTGTCTCGAACTGCGCGAGATACGAGTGCATCTGTGAGTCGGTGAACATCTCACGCCCCAGCACATCTTGAACGCGCCGGAGGTGCCCGGCCATCCGGACAATGCGTTGCCACTCAAAGAGCTCCAGCGACTTGAACTCGTTGAGTTCCCCGGCCCAGACGCCGTGGATGGATGCGCCGCCGGAGTAGTACTGCCCATCGGTGAACCCGAGATCCTGCCCGATCAGGGCGACGGGATCGCAGCCCAGATGACGCGCCAGGTAATACGCCAGATGCGCCACAGTTGCGCCCTGTGGAATCTGTCCGTGATCGCCGGCGAGCGTCTCGCCAAGCAGCAGGTCCAGCATTCCGTCGGAAGTGCAGCGCAGGCGGCCCGGCCAAGCCATGAGAACGCTTGGATTGACTTTCGGTTCGACTACAAGTGTGATGCCCTCGACCTCCGCCCCGGTCAAGCCCTCGTAGAAGCGCCTGTTGATCTCGCTGTAGTCCAGGGCGGTCACGAAGTGCGGCTTGATTCCCCTCTCCAGCAGCGTGCGCAACACGGTTTGCACCGCAACAATCACGCAGCGGTCGCGGATTGCGGGATCATCCAGCAGCGCGAGATTGCGCTGCAGACTCGGCCCGGCGCTCACAACGATTGCTGGCATGCCCCCGCAGGCGCCTTTCAGCTCTGCAATGCCGGGATTCGTCACATACACATCCGCGTTTTGCATCAGGTTGCGCATGGTGACGCGGACCTGCACGAGGGTGGTGATGACCGTCATCTTGACGGCCTCTACCACGCCGGTGAATCGCTCATGGAAACGGCGCGTGCTCTCACCCAAACGCGGCGCGCTCGGCGGATGCTGCACGAGTGTGACCCCCAAACCCACGAGGCCTTCCACCCCCCGAAGCGCTTCGCCCATCGCCGCGCCATCATCCGCGTCTGTCATGATGCAGACGTTTCCGTCTTGCAGCCAGGACGAGTGATCCACCCGCTCCAGCACGGCCCGGAGCAGCTCCACATCCGGCTCGTAGACCATGATGATGCCGGTCTTGCCCAGCTTCCGCGCCAGGGCCGCGACGTGATAGCCCATGCCGAACCCGGCGACAACGAACACCGCGGCATCTTTGACGTCCACCTGCTGGACAAGTGTGTTCGCTTCGTCGAGGGGGCGATGGCGACTGGCGAGTTGACGCTGCTCCGACTCCGAGCCGATGCGTGCGGTAAGAACTCCGTCTGGGGTGTCTGCAAAGACCATGTCGGCGCGTGGGGTGGCGGCTCGTATGCGAGCGACCGCGTCCGGGCTCGCCGCCGCGAGTGTGAGCAGGTTGGCATCCAGATGGCACGTGGCCAGTTGAGTCACAGGATCCGCCTCCGCGCGGCAGGGGAACAGTCGGCGCGCATTCATCGCGCCGGGGGGAACTTGATCGGACAACTCCGAACGATCCGGCATCGGCCGATTGGCCTCTTGGGCTGAAAAAACAGACACGACGGATGATTGTTTGAAGTCTCGTGTCAAACTGGTTTGTGCCGAGTGTTTTGTCTGCGCCGTCTGATTGCTGCAACGAGCCGGCAGCCCATCCGTACACACCACCAGATGATTCTACTTGCCCAACTGAGCAACTCTGCAGGCGAAAGCGTGCCGCGACTGCCCGATCCGCCGGCGGTCGCGTACTACGTTTTCGAGAATCCCTGGCCGCTGACCATCGGGCTGAGCGTCTGCGGTTTGGTGGCGATGCTGGTGCTGCGCCATCGTGGGCAATGGCGGGAGGGAAGGACCGTCTTCGCATGCGCGGCGGCGCTGGCCGCGCTGGTCGTGGGACTGGGGTATGGGGTGACTACGCAGCGGGAGACCCTGCGGGCCCGGACCCGGGAACTGGTGGACCTGACGGCGGCCGTGAAGACGACCGATCTGCGCGAGTTTCTGACGGAGCAGGCGCGGGTCGGCGTGTTTTCCACGCATTTTGGCGGCGTTCGCGGGCGCGAAGAGGTGTTGAAAGCTGTTCAGACACACCTGGGCGATACGTTCTCGCTTGAATCCCACGAGATCGGCCCCGTGCAGGCGGTGGTCGATGGCCCCAATGTTGCCCGCACGCAGGTACGCGTGTGGGCGAAGCCGCAGAAAGACAAACAGTTGTACGACGTCGCCACGGGTGCGTGGTTCCGCATGGACTGGAAGCGTGATGACCAAGGACCGTGGAAAGTCGTTGCCGTGACGATCATGCAAATGGACGGACTTGGGCTGAATGCGGATATGGGTCGATAGTTGGTCCGGCGCGCGGCGGGCGCGGCATCACTTCTTCTCAACAATACGAATCGGCGAGTCTGCCGATTGGCCGTCCTGCATCACCTCGATATATGCGGTGCCGGGGATGATGTCCGCGGTAATAGGTCGCCCGGGGTTGCCATAGGTGTCAATCGAAAGAAACGCCCCGTTGGCCTTGTCGGTGCGCACCGGGCCGAGAAAGGCGCGATCGCCGGGGCCAAGCCGCGTGGAGGCGCCGAGCATGCCGCCCGTGCCACCCTTGCGGAAGATCTTTGCGAACACCGGCTGCGGCGTCTTATTGGTGATATCAACCGCGTAGTCGGCGTTGCATCCGCCGAGCCCACCCAGCGCGAGTGCCAGAAGCGACGAAGCCAGCAGCGACCGAACCGGAAGGAAGTGCGTGCACCGAATCATGGAAGAAACTCCTGCAATGATCGCCGCAACCGCCGTGCGGAGAATGTGCGGATGATATCGCGGAGCGCGGCCGGTCGCAGGCGGAATGCAACTCACCGATATGGGCGATGCTCGGGAAACTTCAGTTGTTCCGGGCCCTTGTAGTCCAACTTGCTGGTGGCCTGCATCCAGACATACACGCCGACGACAACGCCGGCGAGGATCAGCACGGTGATGATGATGGCGATCAGGAATCGCCGCGTACCGCCGGGAGGGGGCGAATCGTCGAAGTTCTCCAGCATGGGTCGGGGTGATGCGTGGGTCATGGCCAGTTGTAGGGTCAATGCCAAACGTGGCCGGCGAGTAACCGGCGCCGCCGATTCTTCTACCGATCCAGCTCCGCCGCCACCACATTGATGGAACCGATCACCGCCGGGATGTCGCTGAGCATGTGCCCCTCCATCATCTTCTGTATAACGGCATAGTTCATGAAGCACGGCGGCCTCGTCCGCACCCGCCACGGCCGCGCCGACCCATCCGAAACGATGTGATACCCAAGCTCCCCGTTCGCTGACTCCACCGCGCCATAGAACTCCGCAATCGGTGCTTTCCACCCGCGGTTGGACATAATCAGCTCGAAGTGCTGGATCAACCCCTCGATGGAGCCGTACACATCCTTCTTCGGCGGCTTCACCATCTTCGAGTCCGCGAAGGCATCCACCGGCCCGCCGGGGATGTTGTCCAGCAACTGCCGCAGAATGCCGAGGGATTCCTTGATCTCCTCGCAGCGAACGCGGAAGCGTGAGAAGCAGTCGCCCTCCAGCGCGATCGGCACGCGGAACTTCACCGCCTCCGCTCCCTGCCCATCCCAGTTGTCCTTGTAGCAGAGATAGGGCATGTCCTTGCGCAGGTCGCGGATCACGCCGCTCGCCCGCGCCATCGGCCCCGTGAGTGACCACCCGATCGCCTCTTCCTTGGTGAAGATGCCGATTCCTTGCGTGCGATCAATAAAAATCCGATTCGTGTTCAGCAGCCCTTCGAACTCTTTGAGGGACGATTCGACATCCGCCATCGCCGCTTTGCAGAGCTTCTTGAAGACTTCTTCGTCCTTCAAATCCTGCATCAGCCCGCCGACGCGCGTCCAGTCCGGGTGAAACCGCTGCCCGGAGATGTAATCGCAGATGTCGTAGATTCGCTCACGTGGATTGAAGCAGAACAGGAACCCCGTGATCGCTCCGAGGTCCAACCCGGCCGCGCCCACGCACAGCAGATGGTTCTGGATTCGCGCGAACTCCGCCATGATCGTCCGCAGCACTTTGCAGCGCGGCGTGATATCGATGCCGAACATCTGCTCCACCACCCCGTGCCAGGCGATGTCGTTTGCGATCGGCGACAGATAATCCATCCGCGACACGATCGTCACGTACTGGTTGTAGTCCAGATGCTCCGCGAGCTTCTCGAAGCCCGAGTGCAGATACCCGATGTGCGGCGTGCAGCGGGCCACACGCTCGCCGTCCAGTTCCAGCACCAGCCGCAGCGTTGTGTGCGTCGCCGGATGCTGCGGACCAAAGTTGAGCACCCAGCGCTCGCCGGTGTCCACGTGCTCTTTGAGGTAGTCGGTGGACTCGACATCGATGCCGAATCCCTGCTCGGGCTTGAGTGTGAAGGGCATAGAAACAACGGTAGGAGGTTCCCCGGCGAGCGTCAGTTCCCCGTGCCGCCGAGTATGCGAGCGATGCGATAGGCCCGACTCCGCCGGATCCGCGCCAGCCGCACTGCCGGCGGCTCCTTCGGGTCCACAAGCTGCCAGCCCGCCCCAAACCGCGCCCGGGCCAACAGCCGATAGGGCGGGCTTTCCTTGACCATCTGAATCGCTCGCCACGGGCGCGACTGTTCCAGCCGCGCGAGCACATCCGCGGCCTCCGCGTTGCGGGCCCCGTCGAGCGCAGAATCACCCGATCCCGATGGGGGATCACCGGTGCCGCGGAGAAGCTCAAAGTACTTCTGCCGATACGGCCAGAGCTCTTCCGCCAGTTCTTGAATGCGCATCATCTCCATGCCCTGCAGCGCGAGTTCGCGGGCGAACCCCTCGGAGATGGTCTGTCGCGGCTTCTCGCGGCTCAGGCGCTGGGCCTTGGCGAAGTGGGCCAGCATCCGTGTGCCCATGGAGTCCAGCTCGAAGTGCTCGCGGATGCGGGCGCGGGCAGCCGCGCCGATGGCGGCGATCTGGTCCGGATGAGCGATCAATGCGTTGAGCGTGGTCGCGTACGCGGCGGCCTCGCCCGCCTCGCTTCGCTTCGAGAACTTCAGCAACACGCCCGTCTCTGCCGTGACAAGCTCACTCTGACCACCCACATCCGCGCCGACGACGCAGAGCCCCGCCGCCATTGCCTCATAGATCGAGAGGGCGATCCCCTCCCACTGCGAGGGGAGAAAAAAGATGTCGGCCGCGGCCATGAGCGATGGCATTCTCGCCACAGGAATGGATCCGAGCATTCGGACGTTGGGCTGTAATCCGCGATCCTTGATAAACGCCTCGAGCTGGGCGTAATACTCGCCATCGCCCGCAACAAACGCGACGAACTTCTGCGGGTGGCGTGGACGGCCCCGCCCATGTTCGGAGCGCTTCGCGCCGGGTGTCTGAGCGGGAGCTGAAGTTTCGACAGGATTTCGAGTTGAGTTTGTGCTCCTCGTGTCAAAGGGCGGGATACCCGCGTCGCGTACCAGCATCTCCATCGTTCGCGCAAACACCATCGGCTGCTTCTGAGCACACAACCGCGCGGCGTACAGAATCACCGGCGTGCCCTCATCGATCTCCAGCTCCGCGCGCCATTCCGCGCGGCCCGCGCCATCAGGCCGGAAGGTCGCGCTATCCGCGTTGATATGGCAGACCTCGATCCGCTCCGGATCGGCCCGCCGCGGCTCCTCGCACATCCATCCCTTGAGATGCCCGCTCACCACGATCGAGAGATCCAGTTGCTCTTGGAATCCCGCTCCCGTGCGTGGATGCCCGCCGTTCTGCCAGTGCGGCTCCTCCATGTGGTTGAAGTCGACGAACGTGGTCTCCGGATGTCGGGAACGCAAGTAGGGAACCAGGAAATATCCAAGCTGCGAGTTGCTCACCATCACCACATCCGGCCGGCGCGATGCGATGAGATGATCCAGCATCCGCGGAAACTGCGGCATTCGCGCCAGGTGATCCAGCGCGAACACGTCCGGCGTGAGCGCGGAAAACTCCGGCAGCCACGGATGCCCGGGGAGTGTCGTGGCGATAGTGACCTCCCACGTCGGCGCGGCACGAGTCGTGAGATATCGCGCCAGATCAAGATTGAACCGATCCGCCCCGCCCATCCGCAGCCACGGCAGGATCATCAGCAGGCGCGGCGATCGCTTGACGAGAGGATTCAGGAGAGTTTCGGAGGTCGGATGTGCGAGTTCGAACTTCGCCACGTTCCCACGCGCCATCGGATCGCCGGGATACATGAACGGCATGTGCCACGAACGCTCTGGCACGGGAAAGTTTCCCTCAAAGATGTGCCCGTGCGAGGCGCGGATGCGAGAGAGGAACTGTGTCCGCTTGTCTTCGCGCGCAATGTTGTCCCATGCCGCGTGTTGGTTGTCGCGCCGGCGGTACCAGTCCAGATACTCCGGGATGGTGTCGCCCCAGTGCCCGTGAGCGGCGGCCCGCAGCCAGAACTCCCAGTCCTCCATGCCGCGCCGGATGGACTCATCAAAGCCGCCGATCGCGTGCAGGACGCTCCGCCGAACCATCGTCGTCGCGGTGACGAGATTCTGATTCAGCATCCCGCCGCGCGAGTGAAAGCCCTGTGACCAGAGATACTCCTGAGCTCCGAAGCCGACGGAATACCCCTTCACAAACGCGAACTCCGGATTGCACGTCAGGTGCAGTGCGGATTTTTCCAGCGTCGTCGGCTCGATGAGATCGTCCGAATCCAGAAAAAACACCAGCGGCCCTCGCGCAGCACGCCATCCCGTGTTCCGCGTGGCAGGAAGCCCATGATTCTTCGCGTGGTCGATCACGCTCACGCGGGAATCGCGATTGGCAAGAGCCCGATATGCCTCCAGCACGCGGAGGGCATCCGGATCGGTGGATCCATCGTTGACGATGATCCACTCGAAGTTCTGCAGCGACTGCCCGCACGCATTGACCCAAGGCGTCTCGCCGCACCCACCCCGTTCTTGCTGTATCCCCACAAGGGCGGGCCCACCAAGCAGACACGCCGCCGTCTCGTGGAAGATCTCGCTGGTGTTGTAGAACGGCGTGACGACCGTGACCGCCGGCGTCACACGCTGCACACCCCGCTCCAGCGGCGAGGGGGCGTAGTAGTATCGCGCCCGATCGGAGCTGACCGGCGTTGAGTCATAGTTGGGGTGGCGCGGATCGATCATGTCCGTTACCAGTCCGTGCCCTGCTCGTATCCCAGCTCGATCAGCAGCTCGCCCGCGATCGACTTGAACAGAGCTTTATCCTCGTTC
>JBKJOD010000342.1:0-5787 GCA_046593245.1 Phycisphaerales bacterium | reverse complement strand
CACCACCGGCACCCGCACGCTCTCCCTCCGCACCGAATCACCGTCAGGAGCCGTGCCATGACTCTTACGGACTCAATCCCAACTTCTTCCAGTTCCCTCTGCACATGGCCGAACAATCGCTTCTACTGGGCCGTGCTCGACTCCCCCGGCTTCGCCCGCACCGGCGCACTCCCTCCCGGATTGCTCCCTGCGCTCGCCGACGAAATCCCCGAATCCCTCGACACACTTCACGCCGTTTGCACACCCATCCCCTCCACCGGCAACACTCCACAGCGCGTTCTCATCTGCGCCTGCCGCATTGATGCCCTCGCCGCACTCGATCCCTCCATCATCGAGTTCAAGCCCGACGCCATCCCCGCTCAGCTCGGGCTCCCGCACGACCTCACTCCCCCCAATCTCCTTACCGGCGACCACGAGCCCGCGCCGCTGCGCTCGGCGCGCCTTGCCCGCCACACCATCCTCGCGGCCGCGCTCCTCACCGGCTCACTGCTCATCTCCATCGGCCTCTTCCGCCGCGCCCAGCACCTCTCCACCTCCGCCGCGTCCGCCACCCGCGGCGCAGACACGCTGCTCGCCGACCTCGCCTCCGATCACCGCGAGTCAACTCTCGCTGCGTCCGCCACCAACACCGCCGCGCTTGCCACTGTCGCACGCTCCACCCGGCTCCCGCGCGACGCCGCGCTCGACCTCGCCTCACTCCTGACTGCCTGGCCCGTCTCCACACCCGCCAAGCCCCAATCGCTCTCCATCGCCGACAACACCATCTCCCTCGCCGTCACCATCGAGAGCGACCCTGCTTCCCCCGCGACCTCCACCGATCCCGCCATCTTTCTCAAATCCTTCTCCGCTCCCGCTGGAATGAGCCTCGACGAGCCGCGCGTAGCCACACTCGCTGGCATCTCGCGCGTCAATCTCACGCTCCATCCCGCCTCCCCCGCCTTGGCGGGGGAGGAGATTCGAGCAAAGCGAGAATCGGAGGGGGCACACTCACCCTCCACTTCCCCAACTCCATCCACGGTGACTCACTGATCTCCCGACATCGCAATCTCTCGGCCATGCACAATGTCCACCACCTCCCGCTACATCCTCGCCGCACTCCTCTCCCTCACCGCCCTCGTTCCCGCGGCGTGGTTCTACTCCCGCGCCCACACCCAGCACGCCTCCGCGATCGCCCGTCTCAATCGCATAAACACCCATGCGGCCACCCTCGCCTCCGCCCGCTTCTCTCTCCCCGACTGGGTCGCTCGCGCCCTCGCCCCCGGGCAGAAGCAATCCCCAGACGCCCTCGCGCCGCGCGTCTCCGCCGCCCTCTCCTCCAGTGGCCTCACCCCTGCCGCGCTCGCCAACCTCTCCGTGCAATCCACACCAGAAGGCCCTGTCATCGCCGGCTCGCTGCGCATCCACCGCCGCCACGCCACGCTCGTTCTTTCCCAGGTCTCCCTCCCACGCCTCGGTGCGTTCCTCCAAACCTGGCGCACCGCGGAGCCCGACTGGCGTCCCACGGCAATCGATGCCGCGCCCGAGCCGCGCGCCCGCACCGATGCACCTCCCGCCCCCGGCGCAGACCTCCCCCTGCACATCGTCCTCTCGCTCGAATCTCTCTCCCTTCAGCCCGTTTCCCCCACCTCGCCCGCCGGAGCACTCCGTTGAAACGCTCTCCCATCCTACTCCTCACGCTCCTCTCGCTCGCGCTTGTGATCTCCTCTCTCTGCGGCTGTCGCGCCAGCAGCTCCAGCTCCTATTCCACACAAAGCGAATCCGAACGCAACCCCATCCGGGCCCAATCGCTCACACTGGAGGCCGCCGAACTCCTCCGCCGCGACGCCCCCAACCTCCACGCCGCCGAGAAACTCCTCCGCGAAGCCCTTACCGCTGACCTCTATCACGGGCCCGCCCACAACAACCTCGGCGTCGTCTTCCTCAAGCAATCCAAGCTCTACGAAGCCGCTCAGGAGTTCGAGTGGGCTCGTAAGCTCCTCCCCGGCCATCCCGATCCGCGCACCAACCTCGCCCTCACGCTCGAACGCGCTGGCCGCACCGATGAGGCCTTCCGCACCTATGCCACTGCCTTGGAGGTCTATCCCGATCACCTCCCCACCCTACAGGCCCTCACTCGCCTCGAACTCCGCACAGGCAAATCCTCCGACCAGACCCACGCCCACCTGGAATCCATCTCCCTCCAGGGCTCTCTCCCTTGGCGCACCTGGGCGCAACGCCAGCTCTCCCGCTCTACATCCGTTCCACATTAGCATCGCGCTCGCCCCTCACCTCGCATACCCTCACCCCAGAGCGCCCGTAGCTCAACTGGATAGAGCATCGGTCTTCGGAACCGAGGGTTAGAGGTTCGAATCCTCTCGGGCGTATTTCCTGGGTTCAATCGCCGCGGCCCACTTCGCCACACTCGCTGCTCGCAATATCCTTGCGCCGAGTGCAACCCCTCAGGTTTCTGCCTGCTCTCGCCGCTTCCGGGCGACCTTCCCGCGATCACATTATTCCATCCAACCCTTGTGCCGCGCGGGCGGCGCTGTCGCATCTATCTCGCACCGCTCACCCGCGTTCTCCCAGATCTCCACCCTTCCCAAACCATACCGGACTCCGACTCTCCCTCGACTTTGCTTCCATTCTCCTCGCTTTCCGCCCCACCCGTGTCACACTCTCTCCCGCTTCCCTCAGGTTCCGCAACTCATCGCCCCCATTTTCGGACCACCGCGGCCCGATCGCTCCCTACTCCCCTCTGCAGTGGGGAACCTTTTGCAAGCGATGGAAGCAACGGGGGGGCATTCATCCACTCGATCTCCCACTCTCTTCCCAATCCCCATGCCCCGCCTCATCCTCTTCCCAATCCTCTTTGTCTTTCTCCTCCCCGCCGCACACGCCCGCGCCGACACCCTTCCCCTCACCCCCGATGCAGACAACACCCTCTACGAAGACGTCGTCGGATCGCTCTCCAACGCCACCGGAAACTACCTCTTCTC
This sequence comes from Phycisphaerales bacterium, assembly GCA_046593245.1. GTDB lineage: Bacteria > Planctomycetota > Phycisphaerae > Phycisphaerales > UBA1924 > UBA4658. Next base: position 2,812 of record JBKJOD010000342.1, on the reverse strand, counting down.
CGGCCTCACGCTGGTGAACGTCAAACGCCGCGCACTCCTGCGGTTTGATCTCTCCACCCTTCCCGCCAGCGCCACCATCACATCCGCCACCGTTTCCCTCACCATGTCCCGCGGCGGCTCCTCCCCCATCCCCTTCTCACTCCATCGCGTCACCAGGCAATGGGGCGAAGCCACCTCGCAGGCCGACGGCATGGAAGGCACCGGTGCCGCCATCACCCCCGGCGACGCCGGCTGGCTCCACTCCGTCTATCCCACCACCCAATGGACGACCCCCGGCGGCGACTTCACCGAGTCCCCCTCCAGCATCACCAACGTCTCCGACCTGGGTCCCTACACCTGGCCCTCCACGCCCACCCTCCTGGCCGACCTCGCCGACATGCGAGCGAATCCCTCCGCCAACTTCGGCTTCCTCCTCCTCGGCGATGAGTTCTCCAACCCCCCCACCGCCAAACGCTTCAACTCTCGCGAGAACCCGGACGCCGCAACGCGCCCCACGCTCACCATCACCTACAGCATCCCCGCGCCGACAACCCTCGCGATGCTGATGCCCACTGCGTTGTATTGCACGCGCCGCCGATGCCGCGTCGCGCTCGAATAACGTTTCCGCGCCGCGAACTCGTCCACAGCTCTGCTTGCACATTTCAACGACGCGCGAGTCCGCACACAGAACGCCGAGGATGAGGCCTTGCGAGTCCTCAAGTCCGAATCGGCGCACACGTTCGATTGGTCTGCGCCACTCATTCGCTCCCCTGCGTCTCCCGCGCGAACTTCACAAGCGACCACATCCCCGGCCCCACCGCGAGGGTCGCGACCATCACCGCCGCGCCCACGCGCACCGCCGCGCCGCCGACACTCCCCAGCTTCCGCCCGATCACCACATCCGCCAGCACCGCCGCTGGCGCAACGCACCCCAGCACGCCCACCACCCACCAGGGCGTGGAGCTGAGCATCACCCCGCACGCCAGCAGTGCGCCGAGCATTCCGCACACCACCCCGATCGCCCCCGGCCCCGCGCTCCCGCGCACGATCAGCAATCCGATCACCAGCCCCGCGCTCGCCGCCGCGCACGCGAACCCATCCAATCCCAAATCCTTGCTCCCCGTCCCGAGCAGACCCGCGCCCACCGCTGCGCACAATCCCACGAGCACCACCGCCGCGCTCTTCGCCCACCCCTCCTCCCCCGCCCTGGCGGGGGATGTGCCGAGCGAAGCGACGGCGGAGGTGGCATCTCGATTCCCGCCGCGCACCAATCTCCCAACCGCCCACGCGCTCACCGCGCTCCACACCCCAAACACCAGCGGCACCCACACCAGCCCCGTGATCCCACCCATCCCCATCATCTTCCCATTCCAGAAACTCGGCCCCAGCGCCACTGCCGCGCCAATCGCCGCGCCGATCCCCGCCGCCGCACTCGACACCATCCATCCCAGCCGACGCTCCCCACCCGGGCTCCGCTTCCCGCGCCACGCCGTGATCAACACGCCCCCCAGACCGACCAACCCGATCCCCGGCGGCAGCAAAAACAACCGATCCACCGAACTCGCCGGTGGCCACCCCGGCATTCCGTAGATTCCAAACAGCGCGACAAACATCGCCATCGTCACGCCCACCACCGCCAGCACCCGCCCCCCAATGAACTCTTCTCCCGCCTCCTCCCCCGCCCTGGCGGGGGAGGTGTCACGTGAGAAGCGAGGGACGGAGGGGGCTCGCGTGCCACCCACACGCTCCAACACCCCCGCGCCAATCCCCGCCATCCCCCCGATGACCGCCGGAGCCAGCATCCCCACCGCCGCAATCCGCGCATTCTCATCCATGGCTTCGCTCCGCAGTGGCATGGGCTTTCCAGCCCATGCTGTGGCGCCCCGCCCCGATGCAGTACCCCCGCGGTAACGCGGGCGGCCACCGACTCCCAACAACAGCCCCTCCACCCACAACCCACAATCAAAGAACCGAGCGCACCTCGCGGCACGCCCGGTTGTCATTTTCTTCCGACTCCCCACTCACTACTGCATCTTATTTCGCTCCGCCTTCCAGCGAAACCCAGATCGTCACATCATCACCCAGCGGCCCCACCATCCCCTTCACGCCGTAGTCCGAGCGCTTGATCGTGAAGCTCGTCTCCACACCCGCCGCCTCGCCCTTGCCGCCCATGCCCGGACCCTGACCGACGAGCTTGAGCTCAACCTCGATCGTCTTCTTCACGCCGTGGAACGTCAGATCTCCCGAGCCCTTCCAAGACTCGCCGCTCTTCTTGAGCCCCGTGCTCTTGAATGTCATCTCCCCAAACTCCTTCACACTGAAGAAGTCCGGGCTCTTCACATGGTCATCGCGCTTGGAGTTGTTCGTGTCCACGCTGCTCGCATCCACCGTCACATCCACGCTCGCTGTATCGCCGGTCGTGAACGAGCCCGTCACCTTGTTGAACCGCCCATAGAAGTTTGACACGTTCATGTGCTTGATCTTGAACAGCACATTCGAGTGGACCGAATCGATCGCGTATGTCTTGCCCTCCGCGGGCACCGCCGCCGCGCTCGCCGCCGGAGTCGCATCGCGTCCACCCATCCCCATCGCGATCCCACCTGCAACCAGCGCCAGTGCCGCAACCGAACCCATCACCGCAAACCGTGTCGTGCTCTTCATGGCAGTTTCCTTCCAAAGTGTGTGCCGCTTCAGATCCATTCCTCGAACCACATTCTTGCCCCCCTCCCCCTCACGCGCTCCCCGCAGTCATACCACGCAACCAGTTACTTGTTGCAACAACTATACCCCCTCCTCCCCCGCTCCCAGCGGGGGAGGTGCCGAGCAAAGCGAA
>JBKJOD010000242.1:0-4178 GCA_046593245.1 Phycisphaerales bacterium | reverse complement strand
ACCACCGGCCCCATCGGCCACCCCGCGACCTCTGCCCAAGACACCGGCATCGTCAACATCTGGGCTGGCGCGGGTGTGTACGAAGTTCGCGCCGTGAAAGAAGAAGCAGCGTGGTTTGAGTCCAGACATCCAAGCGTTCCACTCGCGGTTGATCTCCACGCGGACATCAAAGCCAACTGGGGATACCCGATGCGGCCCGGCTTGGGACGCCTCAGCAACAACGATGCGGCGTTTCGGCTCGTGCAAACCCACGGCAAGTTTCGCGGCGCAATCTCCGCTGGAAACGTAACCCCTGCGGCACGATTTCTGCGCGATCCGCAAACTCGCGCAATTTTGATCAACGCAAACACTCTTATGCCGGAGATAGCTCCTATTCACTCCGGCCTCTTGGTACTCGGCGTGATGGATGCGCCCATCACGATTGACTACAAGCTCGATAACTGTGACCTCATGGCCTCGAACTTCCCACGGCCGATTATCATCGGGTTGAGCGCGGAAGGATCAATCGTCGCACACGGGCGCGACGATCGCAACGCACCGGTCACGCAGCCGCCGAAGGGGTACGTACAATCGATCGAGATCGGCTACGCGGATATCCCTGTGAACGACATCGAGTATCACAAGCCGCGAGGATACATCGGCGCGGGTACTGAGAGACACTTGTGGCCATGCCAGAGATCTGGATGCGTACCGCCAATTTCGGCGAACGAGCCAGAGTTTTGCGCGCTTCTTGAAGATTGGGAACTTGGATATTCACCAGTGGTGTGGATGTACAGTGTGCTCGCCGAAGAAACGATACCAGGTTCTCTTGTCGGTGGCTCGGTCGACACCGTCATTCGAGCGGAGCAGATCGACTCCTTGCGGTTGCGCCAGATGCGCACACTCAAAGGCCCGCCACGCGTGGAAGCAAATCTCATTGGACTCCTTGATATAGGTGATCTTCGCGAAGGGGCGATCTGGTCCGGCAACTACGAACTCCGCCGGGATGCGGGGGTTGCCTTTTCTCCTTGCATGATTGGCTTGCCGGGAGGGAACCCAGATGAGATCAACGCACTCAGGCGTGCGTGCGCGTACAACCCCGCCGACGACTACACCAGCATTGTCTACTCGAACATCGGATGCATGGGCACGCAAGGCCATGTGTGGTATAAGGACTGTCCGTATTTCCGCGTACAGCGAAGTTGCCTCGGCGGGATTCATGTTCCTGCGCTCAACGTCGGCCAGATGATCTGGATCGGGGATCGCCTCGGGAGGAGGGACGATGACGATACTCAGGCGTACTGCGATTGCCTCGGCAACGAGCCGCCTGCTGTTATTGGCGGGGACACCGCGCACCCTTTCGAGTGCATCAGTCGGTGTGGGCAGGATCAGCAGAACTGCCGCGATTTCGGGGGTACCTTCGCATCCAGCACGCTACCAAGCCACCCGCTGCACCTCATTACCAACAGCGGAAACGATCCGCTGCGCATGGCGCTGATTTCCGTAGGTGACCATCTCGGAACTCCCGGGTCAACATCTGGCGACCGCACGATTCACGGCCAAATCATCATCAATGGCGCGAACCATCCGCCCATCATCGACGATCCGTCTGGTACGCCAGTGGTGATTCCGCGATGGAAGGGAAAAGTCACCACAGGCCCGACGCTCCCGAGAGATTCCACAACGCAGACCGGCAACCCACCTTGCAACTTGAACGATCCAACGCCGATTCCTCAGGTCGTATTGCGGCCTCTCTTGCAAGGCAATGACCCGAACCCAAGCATGGTCGCGCCGTACTACAAGGAGCTTCCCCAAGCACTCGGGTACGGCTCGATCGGAGAGGCGCCGTTCCATCTCCACGAACGGGCCTGCGAGCCGATACACATGTTTGCCGTGTCTCTGGGGGATCGAGCGGATACCACCATCACCAGTTCGAGCTTCTATCAGCTCGGCACGCAGATCAAGATTCGCAACTACGGCCCAATTCGCACAAGACTCGTAAATGGCGTGCGAAAAACCTGGCAGGCCTCCGTGCGGATCGATGCCGTGAGCGAAACTCCCGGAGACGAATGCAGGTCGACGGACATGACGTCGATGTTTACGGTTCACGGCCCCGGCGATTCCGGTTGGACGGGAGATGATCGTACCATCACGCTCTCGGCGGGCCAATACCTCAGCCCGTTCCCCGGCGTATACCGCGTTGTGCCAGTGCATGTTGTCTGCGCCGAAGTCAAGGATGAACCGGATGTGGTTTGGCCGGAGGAGTGCGATGGAGCCGTACGCGGTGCATATCGCTTCCGCATTGCACCCGACTGCAACCGCAACTTGCTCAATGACTACGCCGAAATCCGTGACCATCCGGATCTGGACTTGAACCCGATGGACGGGAACATCGACGGTTGTCAGATGAGCCAGAGCGAGAAGTGCCGTGCCGACTTCAACCGCAGTGGCATGGTGTCTGCGCAGGACATCTTTGATTTCCTGTCCAACTGGTTCATCCAATGTCCGGGGCCGTCCAATCCGTTGGGATCACCGTGCTTTGCCACGGCCGACTTCAATCACTCAGGCACCATCAATGTGCAGGACATCTTCGACTTCTTGACTAACTGGTTCATGGCAGGCGCGACCAACTGCCAGTAATACGAAACTGGGTGGTGCGTCGGGTAATTGTCCTCATAAATTCCTGCGTGACCGGCGGGAAGTAGCCATAAAGTTTGCATTTCGCATTCCCGCCGTCGGTGAGGAGCCGGGTGGCCGCGCGAACCGATGAACAGGGAACCCTATGAGCTTGAACGATCCTACCGGTTCCCAAACTCCGCCCCCTTTGCCATGGCAGCAGCCGCAGGGGGGAGGGATGTGGCCGGAGCAGGTTCTGAGGCAATCGACCAACAACTATGACATGGGGATGGGCGGCAGCGAGGTACACCTCGGCGGTCGGCGGACGCCGGTCTGGCTTTGGGTGGTGACGCTGGGGTTGCTTGCAGTGCTGGTGGTGCTTCAGCGGCCCGAGCCCGAGGACAAGGGGCGGGCGGCGGAGGAGGCGAAGGGGCTGGGGAAGATTTCGCCGCCAAAGGCGAGTGAGTTTGTGCTGGTCGGGAAGTTCATGATTGCGCTGAAGGATCTGATGCCACCGGTGCGGCCGGGGAGTGGTGGGGGGAGTGGTGGCGTGCCAGTGCTGCCGGGGGAAGACCCATCGGCGATGATGGTGCAGTTTGCGGATCAGTTCGCGGGATGGAATGGCACGAGCAAGCTTGCGCCGCCGAGTGCGACGAATCCGCCCAAGCCGGTGAAAGAGGGCGACGTTGCATCACCGGCGGTGGATCGGCTGCGCGCGACGATCATCGCGGGCGAGACCTTGAAGGGTGATGAGCTGCTGTGGCGGGTGCGGGATATCGAGAAGACGCTGGATGAGACATCGGTGCTGCGCGAGGATGTGAAGGTGGTGCGCGTGCTGTATGGGCTTGGGGATGCGGTGGAGTTGAAGTACGGAGAAGATACAGATTCGAAAGATGCACTCCAGCGTGCGGTGGACATCGTGAAAGTCCGCCCCGATCTATCCGGGGTCGATGAGATTGGCGCGCATCCGGTGACGCAAGTTGAAGGTCACGAGGCCTCGGCGACGTTGACCGATGCGCAGAAGGATGGCTTCAAGCAGCGGCACGGGTGGTTTGCGGAACTCGCGCTCTCGCGCGGGGATGCGACTTCGACGCTGCGCGAGACGGCGGCGCGGCAGGGGTGGACGGTGCTGGGGGTGTTGATGGCGGTGGGCACGCTGGTGTTCTTCGCGGCGGGCGCGGGGGTGGTGCTGCTGATTCTGTTTGCGGTGCAGTATTTCGGTGGGCGCTGGAAGTGGCGGATGGAGCGGCCGCGGGTGCACGAAGAGTGGCCGTCGGAGGCGGGGATTCCGGATGAGGCGCAGCGCACGGTTGCGCTGGCGACGCCGGGGAGCGTGTGGCTGGAGACGGTGGCGGTGTTCTTCGCGAGTTTTCTGGGGATCAAACTGATCGGGATGGGGCTGCACAAGGCGGGTGTGGGCGGGGATGCGCTGACGACGTTCTCGCTGTTGGCGCAGTGGGGGATTGCGCTGTCGATCTTCTGGCCGCTGGTTCGCGGGATGACGTGGGCGCGGTGGAAGCAGGAGATTGGCTGGCGAGCGCCGCGCGGCGTGCTGCGCGAGATGGGCGCGGGGGTCGTCGGAT
>JBKJOD010000061.1:0-3726 GCA_046593245.1 Phycisphaerales bacterium | reverse complement strand
ACTGAGCTTGGGGGCCTCGCGGGTGGTGTTCGTGGAGAAAGACCGCAAGGCGGCGGACATGCTGGAGCGGAACATCGAGCTGCTGGAGGCGGGGGAGGAGGCGGAACTGGTCTGTGCAGATGCACTGGGGCCGGCGGCGCTCGCGCGATGTCCGAAGCCCGTGGATCTGGTCTTCTTTGATCCGCCATACCCGATGGTGCTGGACCCGGAGCGGTGCGGGCATGTGCTGCGTGCCTTCGGGCGGTTCGTGGACTTGCTGAGCGATGATGGGTTCGCGATTCTGCGGACACCGTGGCCGCTGAGGCATATTCACATCGTCGATCAGGCGGGGATGCAGGTGGCGTTCGGGGATGATCGCAACCCGTTTGATATCTTCGGTCGCGTCCGCAAGGACATGCCACCGCCCAGTGGCAAGAAGCGCAAGGGCGAGCATCGGCGCGTGTATGGGGAGCGCGACGTGGCGCGACGGCAGGAGCAGGAGGACTCGGGGGAGATGTCCTGGGAACTCGATGACGTCGATCTGGATCAGATCGCGCGGGACACGGCGGAGCAGGAATCGCTGGACATGATCGAGGAGATCGGCCCGGCGCGCGGGCTGAAAATCACACGCACGGATGTGGACCTGAAGCTGCCCAACGCGGTGGGGCCGGAGACGCACCCGTACGCGAGCATGGCGGTGCATTTGTATATGCGGAAGAAGTAAGCGGAAGGCACCTAGGGATCGAGGCATCAAGGCAACAAGAGGAAAAGGCGCGCGGGGGCCCTTGCTGGGTCGTCCGTACCTCGGCGGCATGTACACTCTGGGCATGTCTGATCCAATAGCCAACCTCAACTCTGAGCAGCGGGACGCTGTGACGCATGAGGGCGGGCCGCTGATGGTGCTGGCGGGGCCGGGGACGGGGAAGACGCGGGTCATCACGCACCGCATCGCACACCTGATGCAGGAGCGTGGCGTCGATCCCGAGCGGATCGTTGCGGTGACATACACCACCAAGGCGGCGCAGCAGTTGCGGGATCGGCTGCGCGAGCTGGTCGGGGCGCGGGCGGATGGGGTCCACGCGCACACGTTCCACGGGCTGGGATACCGAATCGTGCGAAGATTTGCGGATGAGATTGATGTCTCGCTGGCGGGGTTCGGCGATGCGGGGCGCGGGATCATCGACTCGGCGCAGCAGCGCAAGGCGCTGCGCGACATCGTGCTGGAGAAGGGGCTGTTCACGCACGCGCGGGCGATGGGCCTGGACGCGGTGGTGACGAAGCTGATTGCGATGCAGAGCACACTGACGGATTCGGCAATCTCCGCTGAAGAGGCGGGGAATTTTGTGGTGCGGGCGGAAGCAGCCATTGCTGACGGGAAGAATGCAACCGGCGACACGCTGGATGAGCAAGCGGTGGTTGCGGAGCGGGCGCGGGTGCAGGAACTGAAAGAAGCGGCGATTGTGCTGCTGGCGTTTGAGAAGGTCTGTCGGGAGCGCGGCTGGCTGGGGTTTGGCGATCTGATCACGCTGCCAATTCGGATTCTGCGGAAGGGCAAGCACGCCGCGGCGATCCTGCGCGATGAGTGGCGGCACATGGTGGTGGACGAGTTTCAGGATGTGAACACGGCGCAGATCGAGTTGCTGAAGGTGCTGATGCCCGCGAAGGCGAAGGGTTCGAGCGGGAGCGGGCCGGACCTCTGCGTGGTGGGCGATGATGACCAGTCGATCTACGCGTTTCGCGGTGCGGATGATCTCGCGTTTCAACGATTCGCGCGGCTGTGGCCTGAGGCGAGGACGATCGAGCTGACCAAGAACTATCGAAGCACGCCGCCGATCGTGGCGGTGACGAACGCGACCATCGCGCGAGCGGAGCAGCGATTCGCGCCCGGCAAAGTCATCGAGGCGGCGGCGGAGCAGAAGAGCACGCCGGGGCCGGTGGAGTGCGTCCATCTGGAGGATGATGCGCAGGCGGGCGAGGTGATTGCGGCCGCGATTCTCGCGGATCGCAGCGCGCAGCCGGAGAGCGAACGCTCGTGGAAGCGATACGCGGTGGTGGCCAAGACGCATCTGGACGCGGAGCGGGTGCGGGCCGCGCTGGAGATCGAGGGGATGCCGACACTGGTGGCCCGCGAGGGAACGCCGCTGGAGGATGAGGGCGTGCAGGATGTGCTGGCGTGGGTGGAGCTGCTCGCGGAGCCGCACAGCGCGCACGCGGCGATGCGGCTGATGCGCCGGCCGCCGCACTCGATGGAGGTGGCGCAGGTGCTGCGGTTGCTGGCCCGGTATCGGGTCGCGCTCTCGAAGTATCAGAGCGGCGATGCGGGCGCGCCGGACCCGGGCGGGGTTGCGGACTGGCTGGAGCGGAACTTTGGTGATGATGCAAGCGTGGCGCGTTTCGTGTCGTCGCATGCAACACTGCGCAACGATGCGGTGACGCAGCCCGCGTGCGTGCTGGTGGAGCGGATCATCGCGCATGAGGATGCGGCCCACGCGGATCTGCTTTCCGGGCGCGAGCGTGCGGCGCGGGTGGTGAATCTGATTGCGATGGTGAAGTTCGCCCGCGAGCGGCAGGCGCGGCTGGAACCGCCGGGAGATGCGCGGGCGTTCTGGTCGTACTGGCAGGACTTATCCGACGATGACAGGAAGTTGAAAGACTCAACAGGCGAGGAACGCATCGACGGGATGCGGCCCGACGAGGAGAATGATGGTGTGAACGCGGTGCGGATCGTGACGGCGCACGCATCGAAGGGGTTGGAGTTTGAGGTGGTGCTTGTGCCGCGGATTGGGCCGCAACATGGGTATGGGTCCGTGAAGGAGCGGGAAGCTCCGAAGTTTCCGGCGGGCCTTATTCACGCGGAAGATACTCGCTCCGCGAAGGAAAAGCTGCGCGCGGAGGCGCGCCGGGTGTTCTACGTCGCGTGCACCCGCGCTGAGAAGCGGCTGGTGTTGTTTGCCAAGAAGGCCAAGGGCGTGAGCAAGTCGGAGCACTACTTCCAGCAGATCACTATGAACGCTGCGCTCAAGAACAGCGTGGTCGTGCGCGAGGGTGCGGACCTGCTGCGCGAGGCGGCGCGGATCGGCACGCGCCGGGTGAGTGGGTGGGCGGGCGATCTAGGGGCGAGTGCGGTGGGTGGGACGGGCGCGGGATATAAGACGATCGAGCAGCGGCGCGAGGCGTTTGAGGATGCGCGGCGCGAGGTGCGGCGCGAGGCGGCGGGCGCGCTGGACGCGGTGTCCGATGGAAAGGGACTTGGAGAGGATGGGCAGCGGGCGATCAAGGCGCTGACGGAATCCGGGGAAAAAATGGCCGCGATTGCGGAGGCAGAGCGGATCAACGCCGTGCCAGCGTGGGCCCGTGGTAGCGTCGCGGGCGAGGTCGCGGAGCGGGTGTTGAAGCGTGCGGAGAGCGGCGAGAAGGAGTCGGACGGTCCGGCATGGCCGGGGTTGAATGCGCCGATCAAGCTGAGCTACACGGCCGTGGACCAGTACCTGCGTTGCCCGCGCTGCTTCTATCTGCGGCATGTGTTGCATCTCAAGCCGCTGCCGGGCGCGGCCCAGATCGTGGGCATCGCGGTACATGACGCGATGGAAAAGTTCTACAAGCAGTGGCGCGAGGCGGATGTGGGCGAGAGCGCGAAGCCGACGCGGGCACGACTGATCGAGCTTGGACGGCAGGCGTTTGCAAGAAACTGGCCGCGACAGATGGAGGTGGATCGCAAGCAGCTCGATCAGGTGGTGTCGCAACTGG